>CAZKUS010000015.1:0-4984 GCA_964556025.1 uncultured Clostridia bacterium
AGAAATGACTTAAAAAAGGGTATTATTCTTAAAGAAGTGCTTGGTATACCTAAAAGCCGTGAAATGATGCAAAAATATAAGCGGTCCGGATAAATCAACAGGTAGAGGTGTAGGTTATTGTGCAGGAGCTACCGCTCAAGGTTTTATGAATCCAGGAGTAGGAGCAGGTGCTGGTCGTGGAAGAGCAGGACGAGGTTTTAGAAATATGTATTATGCTACAGGTATGCCTGGATGGGCTCGTTATGGATATAATTCACCATGACAAACACCACAAGTTCAACTACCCCACCGTATCAAGCAGCCCCTTACGCCCCTGAATATAGTCAAGAAGAAGAAAAGAACGTACTAAAAAAGCGATCCGATCTATTGGAGCAACAGTTAAAAGAAATTAATTCAAGACTGCAAGAATTAGAAAAAGAACAAGATTAAGAATAACAATGTACAATAAAGCTAGTGAAAATTTAGCCTCTTTAGCAGAAGAATTGCAAGAAGAAGTGACTAAGTTTAAGTACTAGGCTGTGTTGTTGGTACATCTAAAACTCCCCAACATTAGAATTAAACTTTCCTGATCAATTGCTCATCTATGAGCATGATCAGCAGATAAGGTCAGTTATGGGAGGTTATAAATTTGAGTAATAGTAATGCACAAGATGTACCTGAAAATATGCCAGGAGTAATTTTGACTTTAGTGATTGCCACTTTGGCTTTGGGTGTAAATGCCATTTTTGCGCCGGTTAGTCCGGTGATAGTAGCTGTGATTATAGGAATAGCTGTTAAAAACACTGTGGGTATACCAGAGAAATATCAAGATGGGAGCAAATTTGCGGCGAAAAAGCTGTTGAAATTAGGGATCATTTTACTGGGAATCAGGTTGAGTTTTTTTGAGATATTGAACTTAGGTGGATTATCTTTGTTGATTATTGTAGTGTGTATTACCTTAGCTCTTACCTTGGTGATTCAATTGTCGCGCAAGTTTCAAGTACCGGAGAAATTGGCTACATTGATTGCCATTGGTACAGCAATTTGTGGTAACAGCGCCATTGTAGCATCTGCCCCAGTGATTAAAGCTAAAGAAGAAGAGGTGGCTTTTGCTGTGGCGGTGATCACTGTATTTGGTCTTAGTGCTATAGTGGTTTATCCCATTATCGGTAGTTTACTGGGTCTAACTGCTGTGGAATTTGGCACTTGGGCTGGCACAGGAATAAATGACACTGGTCAGGTGGTGGCAGCCGGATTTTTATATGGTGAACAGGCTGGTGAAGTGGCTACAGTGGTAAAACTGACCAGGAATATTTTTATTGCCCCAGTTGTATTTTTATTCTCTTATCTATCGGCTAAAAAAGGAATGGGTCAAACTGCCAAGACTGGGAATGAATTGAGCACTGAGGGTGGTAATAGCTCCAAGGGAGATAGTATCAAAGTTGTCAATCGGGATGATAAAGTTAAATTTGTTGAAGTATTCCCGTGGTTTGTATTAGGATTTCTGGCCATGGCTTTATTAAGAACGACAGGTTTGCTGCCAGAATTTGTGATTTCTGGAATTACTTTTGGCTCACAGCTTTTGATTATTATGGCCTTGGCTGGAATTGGTTTGGGCATTAAACTAGAATCATTGCGCGGCATGGGGATGAAAGCATTTATTACAGGGTTATCTGCCTCTATTATAATGGGTGTTACTAGTCTAATATTGGTTTTGTTATTGATACAATAATTGAATTATACCAAAGAGTTCTAGATGTTAACATTCAATATTCAACTTTAACACAGCCAAACTAACGGCTCTGAAAGTGAACTTGAAGATCAAATTTAGAAAGGTGGAATTTATTTTGTCTATTAAACGAAACTACATTAATGGTACGACTCCAATTCAAAAACTCTCGGGGCTCAGTGATTATCTTCAAGGTCCAGAGGTTTTTATTAAAAGGGATGATTTAACTCACGGTCTCACAGAGGGCGGCAATAAAGTTCGCAAGTTAGAGTATGTAATTGCTGATGCTCTCAAAAATGGTTGTGATACATTGATAACTTGTGGTGCAGTACAGTCTAATCACTGCCGGTTGACCTTAGCTGCTGCTGTGCGCGAGGGTTTGAAATGTCATTTAGTGTTGGAGGAGCGGGTGATGGCCAGTTATTTTCCCCAGGCTTCTGGCAATAATCTGCTTTACAATCTATTAGGCGCAGAAAATATCAGGGTTGTTCCCGGTGGTTCTGATATGATGGCAGAGATGGAACAGGACAAACAAGAACTAGAACAACAGGGAAGGAAGCCGTATATCATTCCCGGAGGAGCTTCTAATGAAATCGGAGCTATGGGTTATCGTGATTGTGGCTTGGAAATTATGGATCAGATTAGCGAGTTGGGGATAGATCTTGATTATCTTATTTGTGCTAGCGGCAGTGGTGGGACTCATGCTGGATTACTGGCAGGATTTTTTCACTATGAATTGCTGAATACTGCCAGCCAAAGTGAACCTGGACAGTTACGGTCGACCACTCAAATTCCCGATGTAGTGGGAATTAATGTGCGAGCACCTAAAAAACAACAAGAGGACAAGATTACAGAATTGACTGCTAAAACTAGTCAGTACGCTGGAGTATCGCAAAAGTTTCCGGAAGATAGAATTGCTTGTTTTGATGAATACGTTGGTAATGGGTATTCCCTTCCCACTGATGGAATGAAAGAAGCTGTCAAATTACTAGCTAGTTTGGATGGTATCCTTTTAGATCCTGTTTACAGTGGGAAGGCCATGGCAGGTCTGATTGATCTGGTTCGAAACGGGTACTTTGACGCTGATGACAAAGTATTGTTTCTTCATACCGGTGGTGTACCAGCACTGTATCATTATGCCCATTATTTTATATAGGTTGTGTTAAAGTCAAATAACCTCCTGTTATTTGACTTTAATTCTACTGTTTGCTATAAATCTTCGGTTTTGATTCCCGCCATTTCCATTAGATAAATGGCGTTGGTAGTAGGAGCTAATCCCGGTCGTAAAATGTAATCGAATTTAATTTCACCATTTTGATAGTACTCGCGAAAATGATAATTTTGTAAACTTGAACTTTCAGTTTCTAAATTGCCCAGCTCGAGATCGTGGGTAGATACAAGGCCTAAGCTGCCTTCTTTTTGTAATTTTTTGATTACAGCTCTAGCTCCAGCGTGACGGTCGTGGGAATTAGTGCCTTTGAAAATCTCATCTAGCAAATAGAAGACTGGCTGTGTTTCGGAAGTGCGAACTATTTTTTCGATACGCATGAGTTCAGCGTAGAATGAAGAAATATTTCTCTCTAAATTATCGCTGATGCGCATACATGTATAGACTTTCATTAATGAAGCTCTGAAATTCTGGGCACAGACTGGGGCCCCAATATATGCCAATACTAAATTAAGTCCGGCAGTTCTGAGCAGGGTACTTTTACCAGACATATTAGATCCAGTTATCAATAGTGTTTTGATTGGTGAATTTATTTCTAAATCATTACAGACCCTATTTTCTGTTAACAGAGGATGTCCCATGGATGTAGCTTGAAACTGTTTTTCTTCTGCAACAATTTTTGGAATTGTCCAATCCGGCTGTTCAAAGGGGAGATTTGCCAAACTAGAGAGAGCTTCAAATTCTCCCAGTATTTTGAACCAGTTTTGTAATTTGTGACCGGATTTGGCCTTCCATTTTTCTAAAGCTATTTGCCATCGATAGTCTAATAAGAATAATATATTGGCAATGATATAAAATTGCCCAAATCTATGAGAAATGGCATCGACGATTTTTTCTAATCTGTTCAACTGTTCAGAGGCTTTATTTTCATTGTTTTCTCCATTAGCTCCTGATGTCAGTTCATTTTGTAATTCCAGAAGCAGTGGAGACTTAAATTCCGCTGTTTCGATCATATCTATCATTTGCTGATATGAAGACATATTGTCACTAAAATGTGTAACTGTGTTAAAATCAGCCACCCGTGGCGAATAATCGTAAACTAAAATTGCAATCTGCAATGCCAATAAGACAGCAGGAAGCAAGTATGATATACCTAATGTGATAGCTAAGATTATCGAAGCAACTGTGATAAATGGCAGGATCTTGATTACTGCTATCAACCAGGGATTTCGATATAGTGGTCGTAATTTATCTGACCAATTTGAAAGATCCGATGTATCTCTCAAGAGTGCATTTCCTTTTCCTCTTCTTTGAGAAGGGGAACTATTTTTTATTCTTACCTGAACTTTTCTCCCGACTGCTGCTAAGTTTTGACGCCAGTCTAGTTTGTCACCTAATTCTTGAATTGCTGCTTGCCTAGCTACTATCTCTTCTTTTGATTCGCAGGGGTTTATGAGCATGTGTTGAAATATCGTCCTGCCAATATGAGTTTCTGTGGTATTTAACCACTGAAATAGTGATCCCTGACCGAATAGATCCAGGTCTTGAGAATAGGGGTGTTCTTCTTCAATAAACTCTTCTCCATTGTCTTCAAAGGATTTCCAGTCACCGGTAACTCTTGCCAGTCCTTCATTATTGATTTCTGCTAAAGCTTGATAATAATCACGCTTTTCGAGAAAGTACTGATGCTTATTTATCAGATAAATAAATAATATTACCGTGATAAAAATTGCTGCCCAACTAGCTTCTATTACATCGGAAAAGTAAAAAAATAATGAGGCGATAATTCCTAAAAAAATTGTCAGTAGACGTAAATTACCTAATTTTGAAGCTTTGCTGGCAAAATTATCTCCCAATTGTTGATAATGTGCTAATTTTTCTTGGTAATAGTTTTGTACAGATTCTTTGCTGTGATCTGTCATTAAATCTTCCTTTCTAAACAAAATTAAAAGTTTAACAATATGACATTGCTAAATTTTACATTAGTCAAATTGAATTTTACCAAAAGCATAACTACAATACAAATCTGTAAATTTCTTAAATTTAACACAGATATAGATAAAAGCTATAGATATAATTTGCTTTAACAATAAATGCAATTTGTTACT
>CAZKUS010000015.1:5084-18025 GCA_964556025.1 uncultured Clostridia bacterium
TATAGATAAAAGCTATAGATATAATTTGCTTTAACAATAAATGCAATTTGTTACTCGCTTAACTAGACTATAAAATGATATTAAAAAGTTTTAATAACTTATTTCTATAGTTGGAGGTAAAAGTGATGTATGTAATAGGAATTGATATAGGTTCTGTGACTACCAAAGGCGTTTTGTATGATGGTCAGGATTATTACTCAATCTATAGGCCTACGGGTTCTGATCCCACCAGTATTGGAGATGAAACGATCAATGATTTGTGTAGTAAATATAATGTTAATTTAAGTCAAATTTCTAGTATTTATGGGACGGGCTATGGACGAGTGCATTTGCCTGCAGCTAATAAAGTCTTTAGTGAAATAATCTGTCAGGGTAGAGCTTGTAATTACTTATTTCCTAGCCATAAAAGCGTTTTAGATGTAGGTGGTCAAGATAGTAAAGCACTGTTACTCGATGACCGGGGAAAAGTCCGGGATTTTGTATTAAATGATAAATGTGCCGCCGGGACAGGTAGGTTTCTGGAAATGTCGTTAAATTCTTTAGGTTTAAAATTAGATCAAATTGATGAGTACGCCGATACCGAAAATCCTGTAGAAATAGGCAGTATGTGCAGTGTGTTTTGCGAAACAGAAGTTTTGAATTTAATGATGCAAGGAGAAGATAAAGGCCGCATTGTAGCTGGTCTTTTGAAATCTATAGCCACAAGAGTGTCTACCATGATCCAAAAGGTCAATACCTCTCAAAAAATAGTGTTTACAGGAGGTGTATCTAAAAGTACAGCATTACAAAAGTACATTCAAGAGCAAAGTGGTTGTGAAGTTACTGTTCCCCGAGAACCTTTTGTTACAGCAGCATTAGGTGCAGCTGTAATGGGATATGAAACCAAATTAAAGGAAATGCAAAAGGAGGCAGATTGTTAATGAGACCATCAGCTATGGAGTATTTTGATAATTTAATACCGGAAAATATGGTTAAAATTAAGGAAAGAAAAGAACAAGGGGAAAATGTTGTTGGATATTACTGTGTATTTACACCAGTAGAACTGATTGAAGCATCGGGAGCAATCCCTGTGGGGTTATGTGCCACTAAGCATGATCCTATACCTGCTGCGGAAAGAGACCTACCTAGAAATCTTTGTCCTCTAATAAAATCCAGTTACGGATTTGGGATTACTGATAAATGTCCGTTCTTTTATTTTTCTGATATGATCATGGCTGAAACCACCTGTGATGGTAAGAAAAAAATGTATGAAATGCTTCAAGAACTTAAGCCGATGATGGTACTAGATATTCCCAATTCATCGGATTTTGAACTCAAACACAATCACTGGGTTCATGAACTTAATAGAGCTAAAAAGTATTTGGAAGAGCAATTCGATACACAAGTCGATAATGAAAGTTTACAAACAGCTATTCGAGCTCATAATCAGGAACGCAATAAATTAATGGAACTTGTGAGATTGAATAAACACGATCCTGCTCCTTTGAGTGGTCAAGATCTTATGAAAGTAATATGGGCTCGACAGTTCCAGTTAGACAGAGAAGAGTATCTCAATAAAATACAAGATATTATAGATGAAACCGTAGAACACCTTAATTCACAGGAATATGCGGATTCTAACGATGAGAATCGTCCCAGAATTTTGGTTACGGGTTCACCTACAGGAGTAGGACAGGAAAAAGTTATGAATATTATTGAACAGCAGGGCGGGCAGGTTATCCTTCAAGAAGCATGTTCTGGTGTTAAAGGATTAATTAAAAACATACCTGAAGATAAAGAACCATTAGCTGCCATAGCTGAAAAATATATGGAACTTCCATGTTCTTGTCTTTCACCCAATAATGGCCGCTTTGAATTGATAACTTCTTTAGTTGATGATTACTCAATTGACGGGGTAATAGATATAACTTTACAAGCTTGTCATACCTACAATATTGAATCAAAAATGTTAAAAGATACTCTTCAAGAGGAGAAATCAATACCTTTATTGCAAATCGAAACAGATTATACCGATACAGATGTGGAACAAATCAGACTGCGTGTGGACTCTTTCTTAGAAATGTTAGGTTAAGTGTAAGTGATAAAAGAGCTGTCAAATTTGACAGCTCTTTTATTTTAAGTGCTGTTATATTCTGTTGTTGATAGCTGAACTCTTGGATTGAACGAATTTTGTGTAGATGTACCAAACCGTAACATTGGATGTGAAATCGAAGAGTTCAGCTATCAACATTCAACTGTAACACAGCCTTCCACAAAGAAAATATTATGTGTGTTAACTTACGAGCTACAGCTCCTGTTGCCACATTAGTATGTTTGCCTTCTTTTTTCTTTTTCTCGTAGTATTCTTTTAGTTTTGGGTTAAATCGCCTAGCTGCTACTGCTGCCATCCAGAGGCTATGCCTTAAATCAGGTGAACCTCTTTTAGAAATTTTATTTCTAGAACTTTCAAATTGACCAGAATTTTGCACTGTAACATCAAGCCCTGCATATGCCACAAGAGATCTAGCATTATCGAACCTATTGATGTCACCCACTTCACCTATTATGGCAGCAGCTAGATTTGGACCAATGCCAGGTACTGTCTCTAATACATGGCGATAATTAGTATCTTCACAAGTACGCAGTTCTTCCATTACTTGATCTACTGCTTCTTCAATAATTTTAATTTGGTTTTCAACAAACTCAATCTGTTCTACAAGAAGTTTTAGTTCTAAAGCATAAGCATCAGATGCTAAATTAATCCCAAAAGTACCTTCAGCTAGTGCTTTTACCTGTTTAGCTTTGTTATTACCAAATCTTCCTCTAGAGTGTTCGCTTAAAAACTGTGTCAACTCTGTTAGATCCACTTCAGCTAACTCTTCAGGAGAAGAATACTCTTTTAAAAGTTCTTTTGAGCTATTGATAAAAACATTAGAAAAACATTCTGGATACTCTGGGAAGATTCTGTCTAAAATGGCTAACACTTTGTTTTTTAAACTTCCCACATTTTTAACTAACTCGAATCGATGTCTTGATAGAGTTTGAAGCTTCATGACAGTTTCAGAAGCAAGATCTGAATTGGATAGTCCTCCAATGCGTACCATATCTGCCAAAATCAAAGCATCTTTTTTGTCTGTTTTTGTCATTCGAATATAATAATTTCTAATGGCATTAGACTGAATGGGATTTATCACATGAATTTCATATCCTAACTCCGTAAGATGAGAATACAAAGAGAGCC
Organism: uncultured Clostridia bacterium; assembly: GCA_964556025.1. Taxonomy (GTDB): domain Bacteria; phylum Bacillota; class Natranaerobiia; order Natranaerobiales; family Natranaerobiaceae; genus Natranaerobius. Next base: position 8,305 of record CAZKUS010000015.1, read on the forward strand.
AGTAATGGCCAGTTGCTTCCATGCATAGCTTACAATTTTCATTCGTAATACCATTTTGTTCAAAGTGATTAAGTAATTTTTCCATGCCTTTTTTCCTATTATGAATTTGGAGGTTCAGTACTTGGTTGCCTTCTGAATCAGTGATACAGACTTCATGATTGTGTTTAGCAATATCAATACCACCAAAATACATAATCAAGATCCCTCACTTAGCTAATATTGACAGGGGATTCCCCGATTCCTTACAAGTCTCAAGCTTGCCCGTGATTAGAGGTATACAGTAAACTGTATCCACAACGTGCTCATTCGAGAATTCTTGTAAGGCTGGGGCTCCACTCTGTGTATGGGGATAGTAAAACTTCCCAAGCCTAACAACGGAGTCCCTGCCTACAGAGATATTAGCTATTTACAGCCAAAATCCCTATGTGGTTGTCAAAGATCATATTTTGTTTGACTATTAGTTTGAGTTTGTAAGCTGACTCTATTATACAAGCCTTAATATAAAAACGGTTATAAAAGTATAACTTCTTCCTGAAAATCAGATACTAATTAAAAATTCAGGAGGGAGTAGTAATGTTTGATAGTTTAGGTTCAAAATTATTAAAATTAATAGTAGTGATTTGTTTAGTAACTTCAGGATTAATAGTGGGGTGTGAAGAGCCGAGAGATGATGAAAATGGTATTCCTGAAGGTGAAGAAGAACTGGAAGCTGTCCCGGAAATTCCCGAAGCTATCATGACAGCGGAAGGGGAAGAACCGACTTTGGATGTTTACTTACATGAAGAGGAACAAGTTGAGGAGATGGAATTTGAAGAGTATCTCAAAGGAGTTGTAGCAGGAGAAATGGAAGTCGATTGGCCAGAAGATGCTTTGGCAGCACAAGCAATATTAGCTAGAACTTTTACATTACAAAAAATTGCCGAAGACGGTGGGTTACCTGATCGAGATGCTCATGCATCTACAGATATTGAAGAATTTCAAGCTTATAGTGAACAGGATATCACAGAAAATGTTGAAGCAGCTGTAGAAAAGACTCGGGGAGAAGTAGTTCTGTATGAAGGTGACTTTATCAGGGCATGGTTCCATGCCTTTGCGGGTCCCAAGACTGCTACTGCTGAAGAAGGTTTGGGTTATGATGAGGATGAACCTCCTTATATTCAAGTAGTAGATAGTCCTGATATGGATATAGTACCGGAAGAAGAAAAAACCTGGGAAGAAAACTTTTCTTTAGATGAAATAAGTAGTGCTGTAGAAGAAATCACCGGTGAAGCCCCTGATACTGTAGAAGGGTTTGAAGTAGTAGAAGAAGGGCCTTCAGGCAGAGCTACGGAATTTGAAATTGGTGGAGTGCAAGTTTCAGCTCCGGAATTTAGAGTAGCCATAGGTAGTGAAGAAATGCGTTCCACTTTTGTGGAAGAAGATGAAATAGAAATAGGTGAGGATGAAGTTACTTTATCAGGAGTCGGTTATGGGCATGGAGTTGGGATGTGTCAGTGGGGAGCTAAAGCATTAGTTGAAGAAGAGAATACTCCACAAGAAGTTGTGACATATTTTTATGACAATGTTAGGACTGCAGATTTATGGGAATAGACTTTGGCTATTCCCATAAATAAAATTAGTTCAATTGAAGATTGGATCTATCAACAATTAACTTTAACTGCCTTAAATAAACATCCTGTAGCTGAAGGACAGCAAATAAAACTTAGTGATATTATAAATAAACAGGTCATAAAAATTCACTAAGACAAGTAAACTGTAGTAAGTATTAAAAAGTTACACTGGAGGGGAGGCGATCAAAAGTGGAAGAGCAATTAGCAGAAACCACCCATAAATTAGTTGTTATTGATAGAGAGTACACAGAAATCACAGGTGTTCTTCATGTAGACAGTTTTGACGATGAGGAGATCGTATTAGGGACAGAACTGGGTTTGTTGGCCCTAAGGGGAGAAAAACTAGATATAAAAGAATTGAATTTAGATGAAAAGTTATTAACAGTCCAAGGTTTAGTACTAGAGATAGCATATTCTGATGAAACAGGTGGTTCAGGTTTTCAAGATCGAGGGAAAGGTATTTTTAGCAAAATATTTAGATAGATATGGGTGATGTGTTAGTGACTGATATTCAAGGACAAGTTTTTTTATTGTTAGTATTAGTAGCATCGGGAATAAGTCTGGGAATTGTGCTTGATTTTTTTCGAGTAATCCGGAATAATAGGAAAATACCTAAAATAGTTAAATTATGCTTAGACATATTGCTGTTGATATTTATTTTTTTGTTAACTTCAAATGTTTTATTGGCAGTAAATTGGGGGGTAATTAGAGTTTATGTATTTTTATTTATCGGAATTGGGGTGGCGGCATATTATATATGGATCAGTTCTAATGTAATGTCAGGATATGTGGTACTGTTCTGTTTTTCCGGAAAAATTGTTCAGGCTATTGAAGAAACGGTACACTCGTTAAAAGTACTATTTTATAAATTAGTAAAGAAGGAATAATACCATATTATGGAGAATAAAATTTATAGGTAAAAATAATAACAATAAAAGTTGGATTAGTAATTAGTAGGCTTTAGTTAGTTGATAAACAGGAGATGATAAAATGGGAAAAATAACTGAATTTTCCCGTAAAAAAACAAAACAACAAGCTAATCAAAAATCACCTAAAAATTCACCTAAGAAAGCAGAACAGACACATCCAAGTAGAACTAAGCTAAAACACAGTATTATTAGTTTGATTTTAGTTGCTACAACAGCTTATTTTGCTTTTTTATTGGTAGATCAAGGGGTAAAATATGCTCAATTAATGGAAACAAGGGAAGAACTGGAGCAGAAAATTGATGAGGCCAAAGACGACCAACAAGATTTAAAACAAGATGTAGAGAGATTAAAAGACCCTAAATATTTGGAAATTTTAGCTAGACGGAAGTTTGGATTTATTAGAGATGACGAAATTTTACTAGAAGTTCCACCGGAAGAATAGCGGTTAACTCCCATGAGCTTGACTAGTTGCTTTATTTGCGTTATAATCACCATTAAGAATTTACTGGGGAGGAATAAAACTAATCATGTCCTTGAAAGTTGGTCGAACAGTTGAAGGAGTAGTGACTGGCATAACAAATTTTGGAGCTTTTGTCGAGCTTCCGGGAGGTGAAACTGGTTTAGTCCACATTTCGGAAGTGGCTGATACTTACGTCAAAGATATTCGTAAATTCATTAACGAAGACGAACATGTCAGAGTTAAAATACTCAGTATTGAAGGAGATAAAATTGGTTTATCTCTAAAAAGAGTTAGAGAAAATAAAGACAAGCATGTTTCTTTTGAAGATAAGATGTCCAAGTTTTTAAAAGAGAGTGATGAACGACAGCGCGATCTAAGGAAAAATACTGAAGGAAAACGCGGAAGCCGAGACTCAAGAGCATTTTAATAAATCAGATCTATGAAATAGGTACTAAAGCAGAGCGCGTTCAAGCGCTCTGCTTTTTTAAACTGTTTACTTGGGATTTGTATATGATTTGTACTTAGATGAAATTAATCCTTGGATAATAAGGAGGGCAATGTTTTTGGACTATCATGTGGAAAATAATAATGTCGATAAGGGAGAACAGATAGATTTTTCCGAACAAACATATAAATTTTTGGATCATTTATTTGATGCTGTAATTGCTCTAGATAAATTTGGAAATATCATGTATGTGAATAATGTAGTGGAAAAGATTCTTCAAATGGAGAGAGAAAATTTATTAAATCAAAACTATCATGCCCTCCTGAATTATAGTGATACTTATAAAAATAAAGGATACTCAATTTTTAGGGAAACTTTATTAAAAGGGAAAGAATTTTTCCATGTGGAAATTAATATATCTAATCACTTAGGGGAAGAGTTTGTTTTAAAAGGCAATTCTTTGCCTATATACGATAATGAGGGAAAATTTATTGGAGTTAGTGGTGTATTTAGAGATATAACTAGTGAAAAAGAGCATGAGGAACAACATAAACACTGGGAAGAGAAGTTTAGACAGGCAGAAAATTTGGCGGTTGTAGGAGAGATGGCAGCAGGTATTGCTCATGAAATCAAAAACCCTTTAGGAACAATTAAAGGATTTTTGCAATTGTTAGAACAAGACAATCTGTCTAGTTTAAAAAGTAAAGAATACTTTAAAATAATTAGAGAAGAAATGTTTAGATTAGAGAAAATAGTAAAAGAGTTTTTACAACTGGCTAAACCCACAAATACAGAAAAAAATATGGAAGATATTTCTATTTGCAATGTGTTTCAAAAGACATTAGCTTTTATGAGGCCTCAGTTTAAAAAAAGGGAAACTAAGATTACATTCAAATGTGCTGGAAAGCCAGCTTGGTTAATAGTAGATTTTGACAAATTACAGCAAGTATTTATTAATTTGATAAAAAATGCTCTAGAGGCCATGGATAGAACAAATTTTGATGATCGTTATCTAATAATAGAACTTAAGTTGGAAAATGACAATAAAAAAATCAAGGGACAAACTAACCGTGTCAATAAAGTGATAATTAATTTTATTGATAATGGTCCTGGGATACCAGATTCTATCATTGATAAATTGTTCTCCCCTTTTGCTACTACTAAAACGAGCGGAACGGGACTTGGTCTTCCTGTAAGCATGCAGATTATCCAAAACTTTGGTGGCTACCTGAAAGCTCAAAATAATTTCTTTGGTGGGGCTTGCTTTCAGATAGAACTACCTATTAAATTTATAGAACAAGAAAGACCAATTTGCTATCAAGAACAAAAACCTTATTGTGAAAGGGTGGCTGACTATGGATCGCCCAGTTGTGAAAGCTGCAATTGATATAGGAAGTAATTCTATCAGATTATTGATAGCTGAAAGTTTTAACAATGAATACTTTGAATTGTACAGGGATATTATAACTACTAGGCTGGGTGAAGGTGTTCAAACCGATAATATACTGACCCAGAAATCAATGGAAACTACAGTCCAGGCATTACAAAATTTTTGGGAACAAATAAAAAATTATAATGCCCAATTAGTATCTGTAGTGGCAACTAGCGCCGTGCGTGAAGCAGGTAATAGCCAGGAATTTTTACAAAAAGTAGATTTAGAGACACAGCTAACAACAAAAATTGAAATAATTGATGGGAATAGGGAAGCTGAGTTGACCTATAAAGGCGTAGCTGCTGATTTCGGCACTCAAGTTCAAATTTTTGACTTGGGTGGTGGTAGTTTAGAATTGATTTCACCCCCCCCTGAACAGATGCAAAGTGTTACTTTTGGTGCAGTAAAAGCTGCTGAACTGTTTTGTGACAAAGAGGGAAAGGTAGGCAACCCTGAACTCATAAATGATAAATTTCAAGAAAAATTGTTTGATGTAATTGGTGACAAAACAAAAACATCGGATTTGAATAAAAATGTCGGATATGTTAAGTTAGTGGGAGTAGGAGGGACAGCTACTTATTTAGCAAAAGCTTATAAACGAATACCTGTGTACGATAGTAACGTTGTTCATGGAACTTATCTCGACTCAGACAAGTTATCTACTTTACTAAATGAGATGAATAAATGTAACTTGGATAAGAGAGTTAATAATTTTTATATACCTAGAAACAGAGCTGATATTATTGTAGCAGGTGGATACATTATTAGGTATTTACTGGATTACTTAGATTATACAGGTTATTATGCCAGTGATAGTGATATACTGAAGGGTATGATTTTAGAGCAAACGTAAGGTCTGTTTTGTTTGATATAAAATACAGCTTTATAAAGAAATTTGACAAATAGATGGTGACAGGTTATAATACTGATTGTACTTCGACGCGGGGTGGAGCAGTCCGGTAGCTCGTCGGGCTCATAACCCGGAGGTCGCAGGTTCAAATCCTGCCCCCGCAACCAAATAATTTTTTCGTCAAAAAACCGGACTTGTAAGTCCGGTTTTTTGTTTCTAATAGTATTTTATGATTAGAAAACACTGCAATTTTTCACGAATAGATATAAATGGCTAGAAAATGGTGTAAGACTGTCGAGAAAAAAATTTAATTTGAACTGAAAATTAGACATGATTCTAATACCTCACCTTTTATAATTAATAACACGTAACAATTTTAGGATAAGGTGGGTGTGGAATATGTCAGAATACTTAAGAGCTTATGAAAGAACATATAGACAGGCTCCCAATAGTAATTTGCAAAAGCCATCTGGATCGGCTAGTTTACTAACTATTATCCCTAAACTATTGACTAAAGTAAAGCGCAACTTTTTCCGAATTACAGATGGTATATCACTAACAAAAACTGTAGTTTGGACAAGTTTTTTAATATGCGGACTATTAATAAGTCAAGTTGAAATTAGAGGAGGTATGCTGCCCTTAGCTTTATCTTTATTGCTAGCATTAAAAGTGGGAAATTCTAGATATTTTTCCCCTGTACTGTTAGGTACAATTGTTGGCATGACATTGACATTTGGTTTTTCAGGTGTATTGTCCACAGTGATTCCGATTTTACTGTATCAGTGGTGGAAAAAAAGCAGCTTAGTAAATTACTCAATAATTGGAGTTATTGCTTTTGCAATGGTTTTTTTTGTAACTGAAGTAACTTCAAATTATTATTTAGAGCGCGAAATATTGACTGTAGAGTTATTGCAGTATGGAATAGCAGCTATTTTAATTGTTATGATAGCTATATTATTATTACCAGCTATAAAAAAGATAGAGTCTGGAATGAGTGAATGGCAGTTGGAAAAAGAAGAACTAGTTAGTGTAATTATTTTAGGTACGATGATTTTTATCGGTTTGCAAGGTCTGTACATTGGCTCTTTATCAATAACTAGAATTGTAGGGCTAATATTTGTATTGGTTTTAGGATATTATTATGGTGCTGGTACTGGAGCAGCAACGGGTACTATTTTGGGGATGGTGATTGGTTTTTATAGTTTATCTCAAATTAGTGTGGGAGTATTGGCTTTAGGGGGCTTATTTGCAGGGATATTTAAAGATTTTGGGAAAATTATTTCTGGGTTTGCTTTTCTTTGTTCTGCTAGTCTAGTAATATTTTACTTAGGCGAACCATTTATTATCATGAATTATATTCAAGAAATTACAGTAACTTCGATTATCTTCCTAATAATTCCTCACCGAGCTTATTCTTTCTTATTGCCAAAAATTAATTTAAAGACTCATGATGGAATTTCTAATCAAAGTTCTAGTCCGGATAAAATTATAAATTATAGAATTAATGAATTCGCTGGTTTATTTAAAGAAATGGCCCAAATTTTTGAACAAAATTACTTTGAAGAAAAAACTGGCGAAACTGAAATGGAAAATTTTGTATACATTGTGGTGGAAAGGGTTTGCGGAGGCTGCTCTAAAATGAATCACTGCTGGGATAATAACTTTTTTGATACATATAGACATTTTTTAACTGCCCTGAGTCAATTCGATAATATAGATGATTTACGAAAACAAGAATTGCCTTCTTATTTAATAGAAACCTGCATTAGATCTTCATTGTTAATGGAAAACTTTCAAGAAGTGTTGGAAGAACGACCCTCTAAAAAAAGTGAACAGATGAAAGAGCGTGAAGAAACTAAAAAATTATTGTCTGAACAATTGAGGGGGATATCCGAATTACTACATCAAATGTCTCTGTATAAACCAGTAAATAATGGACCTGATGAAGAGATGCAATCTATTGTGGCAAAAGCCGTTGCTAAAGGAGGTTATATTTGTGAGGAGGTCAGAGTTACTGGTGGTGATAATGAAGATCTTACAATTGAATTGATGTTGACAAATCACCCACATTCAGAGAAGATTGATATTAGTAACTTAATTTTTCATATAACCCAAGCAACTGGAAGAAAATTAGCCATTGCTAAAGAAGAACTATGTAGAGATAAATATGATTATATTAATGGTAAATATTTTGTGAGATTGACAACTGAACGCCAACTAACTATAGATAGTGGGAAGGTACAACTAAACAAGCTAGGAGAAAACAGAAGTGGAGACAACTGTATTTCTAAAGAGCTCTCTACAGGAGACCATTTGCTATTGTTAAGTGACGGTATGGGCTCCGGTTTACAAGCTAGTAAAGAAAGTAATGCAGCTGTTAGTTTGATTACTAAACTCTTAGATTACGGTTTTGATAAAAAAATGGTAATTAATGCGGCTAATTCTTTATTATCAGTTGTTAATCGTGTAGATAGTTTTGCCACAGTGGATATGGCCTTGATCGACTTATACACTGGCATTGGAGAATTTTGTAAAGCGGGTGCCGTATCTTCGTTTATTAGAACTTCTGGAGGCATTGAGAAAGTTGATGCTGGATCGCTTCCTGCTGGAATAATAGAATCCGTAGAGCCGAAATATATTACATACAATTTAAAATCAGGCGATTATTTAATTATGGTAAGTGATGGAGTATATGAAGTAGGTCAAGATGAAAAGTGGCTACAAGACCTCATTGCTGAACTTCCTCCTTTGCATCCACAAAAAATGGCTGAAAAAATTATAGAAAAAGTTCAAAGAAGACATCAATATAGTAAGTCATCTGATGATGTCACGGTTTTAGTTAGTAAAATTACTAGTAAGACAGCTGAAGAAATGTTGGGCTAAAGTCTCTGGATTTAAAATGTAGGTATAGTAATCTAAATCTATGGAAAAATATGATATGAAACAGCAGGATTTACCTGACAAATGACGAATTATCTTATCAGGGAGGTAGGCCATAAGTGAAATGGAAGAGCGTATTAAAGAATTTGTAAATGAACAAAAACTTGTTCAATCAGGTGATACTATTTTGATCGGGGTTTCTGGAGGGCCTGATTCTATAGCCCTCCTTCATGTATTGTATAAAATTTCCCAAGAGATCTCGATTAAACTAATAGTAGCTCATTTGAATCACGGTTTTCGTGAAGAAACTGCTCAAAAAGATGCTTTCTTAGTGGAAAGATTAGCTCATGAATTACAATTACCTGTTATTATTAAAAAATGGTCTGTTAAAAACTTTATAAATAAAAATAAAGTGTCCTCACAACAAGGTGCTAGAATAATGCGGTATAGATTTTATAGGAAGGTATCTGAACAGTATGGAGCTAATAAAATTGCATTAGGACATCATCAGGATGATCAAACTGAGACAGTGCTGTTACGTTTGACTAGAGGCACTAGTACAAAAGGTTTAACAGGGATTCCCATGAGGAGGAGTTTTGATGATAATTTAGAAATAATCAGACCATTACTGATAGCCACAAAACAAGAGATTTATGATTATTTGTCGCAAAACAAATTGAATTATAGAACAGATCCCACTAATGAAGAAAGTTACTATCTTCGAAATAAAATTCGACACAAACTTATACCTCAACTGGAGCAACTAAATCCACAATTTTCAGAGCGTTTATTTGAAGCCACCTCTTTGTTGGCAGAAGACAGTAACTACCTAGAACAGTTGGCTGAATCAGCCTTTCAAGAAAGTGTCATTAATTCAGAGCAGCTCATTTACCAGGATACTGAAACAGAGCTGTGTTTTTCTCACTACAAATTAGCTCAAACCCCCCGTGCTATTTTAAGACGTGTTATTATCCAGGGTGTGTTTCAAATGTTTGATAGTGAGGCTAATAGTAAGGAAGATGTTTTAGCAGATATCAGTAAATATCATGTAGATCAGGTACTTAAATTAATTTATAATGGGAATACTGGTAAAGTAACTACTTTACCAGGTGGAG
>CAZKUS010000016.1:0-17732 GCA_964556025.1 uncultured Clostridia bacterium
GAGCAGGTTTTTTATAAGTCTAAAGACGGTACTGAAGTTCCCATGTTTTTGGCATATAAGAAAGGGTTGACTTTGACAGGTGATAATCCCACTCTTATATTTGGTTATGGTGGTTTTAAAATCAGTATGACTCCCAGGTTCTCACCAGCTCAAATGAAATGGATGGAAGCCGGAGGAATTTATGCCATAGCGTGTCTAAGAGGAGGGAATGAATACGGAGAGAATTGGCACAGACAGGGGATGCTCTCTAATAAACAGAATGTTTTTGGTGATTTCGTTTCTGCAGGGGAATGGCTGATTGAACAGGGTTATACCAGTTCTGATCAGCTAGCTATTACTGGTCGAAGTAATGGCGGTCTGTTAGTAGCTTCATGTTTGGTACAGCGCCCGGATCTATTCGGGGCTGTGGTTTGTGGTGTGCCAGTAATAGATATGCTCAGATTTCACAGATTTACGATAGGTAGGTACTGGATTCCAGAATACGGTGATCCAGACAATGATAAAGAAGCTTTTGAGAATCTGTATGGTTACTCGCCCTTACACACTATATGTCCGGGCGAAACATACCCTCCCACATTAGTGATGACAGCAGACACCGACGACAGAGTGGTACCAGCCCATGCCCTTAAATTCGTGCATGGATTGAGAGATCATGCTACAAATAATGAAGATATATATCTGCGTCTTGAGACAAAAGCCGGTCATGGCCATGGGAAACCAATTGGAAAGCGGATTGATGAAGACGCGGATTGGTTGACTTTCTTATTTAAAACTCTGCAAATTAAAGATGAGACGGATTAGGAGTGATTTGATCAAATGACATTTAATAATATAACTGAAAACAGTAGTCGTTATAGAAGCGGCAGCTGTAAATTGCAGCGCATTGCCCTAATAGACGGATATGTAGATGAACCTTCTTGTTTAGGGGTCCCTCCTTATGTTTCCCCCTATATTAGATATAGTTATGGAGCACTACTGGAAAGGGGAATGGATGAAGAACAGATAGATTACATTACCATAGATCAGTTGCGAAATCACAGCGAATACAGACAGCAGTTACTGGATAGTAGTGATGTAGTTGTTATTATTGCTGGAACTACGGTGCCTGGTAGGTATTTAGGCGGGAAGCCTATTTCACTGGCTGAGATGAAAGATATCTCCCAAACTGTTCGGGGAGAGTTTTTAGTAGGTGGACCAGTAGTAATGTGTGATATAGAAATGGAAAATGTATTTTGGTTAGATGAGACTGGAGCTTTGGGCTTGTATCAGTACCTAGCTGACGATCATAGAGACAGTAAAAGTACAGATATCATTGCTGGTAACAATATTGAAAATTTTGCTCAGAATGGAGCTAAATTAATTGTCAGACATCCCGATTATCCTCATTTAGTGTGTGAGCTAGAGACTTATAGAGGTTGTCTTCGCAGGGGGAGTTGTCAATTCTGTAGTGAGAGTTTAAAACAAGTACTCTACTCCAGGACCTCTGAGGATATTTCAAAAGAAGTTGAGAGCTTGTACCTGAAAGGAGCTCGCCATTTTCGTTTGGGTGCACAGACTGATCTGTTTTTATACGGTGCCACAGATACAGATAAGGGGCTAACCCCGAATCCTCAGGCTATTGAAAAGCTATATAGTTCCATTAGGGAGGTGGCACCTGAATTGCATACATTACATATGGATAATGTCAATCCATCGACTATTGCTCGTTTCCCGGAAGAGAGTCGAGAAATTATGAAAACCGTGGTAAAATACAACACTCCAGGAGATACGGCGGCTTTCGGTTTAGAATCTTGTGATCCGCGAGTTCTACAGATGAATAATATTGGTACTACTCCCGACGAAACCTGGCAGGCTATTGAAGTTATGAATCAAGAGGGCGGTATAATGGAAAATAGTCAGTATAAACTTCTTCCCGGAATTAATCTGCTGTATGGATTACAAGGACAGAGTGATGATACTTATGAGTTAAATTATAAATTTTTAAAAAATGTTCTTGATCGAGACCTTTTGCTTAGGAGAATAAATTTGAGACAGGTTCGTGAAATTGCTGGCTACCGCGGAGTGAAAGTTAATAATAACAAATTTCAAAAACACAAAGAACAGGTGAACCGAGAGATCAACTATCCCATGTTACAGCGGGTCTTTCCACAAGGCACAATTTTAGAAAAGGTGAAAATTGAAAAACAAGAGGGATATATAAGTTATGGACGCCAACTTGGGACTTATCCTATCTTGGTTGGTATTCCCGGTACTCACAATCTAGGAGAACTATTGGATGTTAAAATAATCGATCACGGTTACCGTTCTCTCACTGGACTTACCTGCCCTGTAAATATTAATGACATGAAATTAGAAGAGCTGCAATCACTACCGGGAGTAGGGAAGAAAAGAGCCTCACATCTAATGGTGAATCAACCTATTTCGGGACCGGAAAAATTATGGGAACTCTTGCAAGACCGTCATGTTTTTGATCAAGTGAGTAATATTATTGATAAATACTGATAACTAGGCTGTGTTCAAGTTAAATGTTGATAGTTAAACTTTTCGACAACACAATATAACAGAGCTAATAACAGCTAAATATATAATTGACAGCTATAATACACTCTGATAGTTTATCATTGATACAGCACTTTTCCGGGAGGGAGAAAACATGATAGCAGGAGAAACAGTATCCAGTGTAAAGTCTTCAGACAAAGACATGAGATTGATAACAAGGGGAAACCACTATGAAATAATTTCTAATGGAATTTTTCTCATGGCTACATACGGTGGTAAAAGCGAAATAGAAATGGTGGAAGATGGACTTTTTTATCTTAGTCAAAATAAACTGTCAGATATAAAAGTTTTGATTGCAGGGTTAGGAGTAGGATATTCCTTGATGCCAGCTGTTTTCGATGAACGAGTGACACAAGTGGATGTAGTGGAATTAGAAGAAGAGATAATCCAGTGGAATAACAACTATTTTCAAGAATATAATCAAGGTGTTTTAAACAGTGATAAAGTCCGGATTATTTGTGGAGATATATATGATTACTTAAACGATAATTTGAGCCATAATCAGGTTGAATACGATTTAATCATTTTGGATGTAGATAATGGTCCGGACTGGCTGGTAAGGGCTAATAATAGCCGGCTTTATGAGAGAGATGGACTTTCTCTTTTGAAAAAGAACTTGAGCGATTCGGGCTATGCGGCGATTTGGTCTATGACCCAAAAAGATAGTTTCGAGAAGGCGTTACTGGAACAGTTTGAGTTTGTATTTATCAGACATTACATGACTACAGATAGTAAAGGAAGATATTACAGATACCCCGTTTATTTCGCTTCATAGTTTTATCAATGGATAATATTAATCACAAATAATTGAGAGGTGTCTCCATGAGGACTTTTTTTGCTGTGTTTTTTCATAGACAAGTCACTGATGCTATTGCTCGTAATCAAGACAGATGTCGCGATTTAGGAGTTAAAGGTAAATATGTAGATCCTGAAAACATACATTTAACAGTCAAATTTATAGGTGAAATAGATCCTCAAGATGCGGAACGTATGGAACCGTTAGCTTCAGAAGTAGCGGGTGTCGGTTCTTTGACTCTTCAACTGGATGATTTAGGAATTTTTCCGCCTAAAGGAAGGCCAAAAGTATTATGGCAGGGTTTGTCTGGAACTGATATAGAAAAGCTAAAATCTTTGCATCAGCAGGTGGAGGACTATTGTGCCGAAACCATAGATGTGGAGCGGGAAAAACGGAAATTCCATCCCCATGTAACTCTGGCTCGAAGTCCCAATATTCCCACAGGAATAAACATCAAAGGAAATCAAGATATTGACTTGGAAAAACCGATATTTCAAGTGGATTATCTGTCTTTGATGAAAAGTGAACTATCACCGAAAGGACCTGGTTATAAAGCATTAAAGCACTTTAAACTGTAAATTTTGAGGGAGAGGTGAATGAGGTGTTTGAGCTATTAGAAGATTTACCTCATAAGTTTCGAAAAAAATTAGATGGTGAAGTGAGTATGACTGAGATAACTAGATATTCTCTTCAGATTAATGATAAAGCTTGGGTAGTAGTTACTAACAGTAAAATTTATGTTCTAAAAAAGAAGCTGTGGTTTATTACTTGTCAAAAACATAAATTGAGTCAGGTGTTTACTAGTGAAGTGGAAAATGGCAAATTTATAATTAAAACTGATAGTGATGAGACGAGTTTACCCGTAAATTCTGATAGAGTGAAACATGTATCTCAACTAGCAGATAACATACAAGAGCTGACAAAAAGTTAACGAGTAGATACTGTTAAACTAGCATTGAGAGTGAAATTGAAGTTTTATTGCTATCAACAACAGAATATAACGGCGCCATTATCGGATCCCCATAAGGGGATTTTTTTTATTTGTGGCAACTTGGACTGTCACAAGATATGAGATAAACAAATACTATAGTGGTGACTTGTAATAGTAATAGAGCGTTTCGTTAAGGGGGAAGTGAGAATGGAACAAGTAATGGTCCATTTCTCTAGCATTTTAGAACCTGCGTATTTAATGTTGGTAGCGGCAGGAGTTTTTGGAGGAATACTGATAGGGGCACTACCAGGTTTGACGCCTACTATGGGAGTAGCTTTGTTAGTTCCGTTCACATATTATTTACCTGCAGAACAGGGACTATTAATGCTGGGTTCTGTTTATGTGGGGAGTGTATATGGAGGTGCTATAACAGCCATATTGATTAATATTCCTGGGGCTCCTGCCTCTATAGCTACAATTATTGATGGTCACCCTATGGCGCGAAAAGGTGAAGGGGAAAAAGCAGTACACTTGGCAACTATGTCTTCTTTCATCGGTGGAGTTTTTGGAGTTATGATGCTGCTCTTTTTTGCCCCAGCTTTAGCTAGAGTATCACTCTACTTTGGTCCAGCAGAAAATTTTTGGGTTGCCATTTTTGGGATATCTATTATAGCAGGTTTATCCGAAGGTAGTGTTTGGAAAGGGGTTATAGGGGGTGCTCTGGGTCTGTGGATGAGTACTATAGGTATTAGTGAAATTACTGGAGTAAGTAGATTTACTTTCGGTTTAGCACAGCTTAGCGGTGGAATAGGTTTGGTATCTGCTTTGATAGGCTTATTTGCTTTTCCTCAAGCCATGGTTTTTGTAGAAAGGTTGTGTAGTAATGGAAAAGTGAGACAACTACCCGACAACATAGTTCATAAAGTCAGTTCTTTTTTTCAGACGCTCAAATACGGTGTGATATATATAAAGAACATTATAATGGGGTCTATAATTGGAGGTATTGTAGGTCTGGTACCAGGCGCTGGAGGTCAGATTGCCGGACTTGTAGCTTACAATGAGGTAAAGCGCTATTCATCTGAACGAGAAAAGTTTGGCACAGGTCATGAAGGAGGGATCTTAGCCACAGAAAGTGCCAATAATGCTATGGTAGGCTGTTCTCTAGTACCACTCTTGACTCTGGGGATTCCCGGAAGCCCAACTGCAGCTGTTCTCTTGGGAGGACTATTGATGAATGGACTGTGGCCGGGGCCAGAACTGTTTCAGGAGAATGCCCCAATCACCTATACTTTTATTTTAGGTATGGTGGCAGCTCAATTTTTCATGCTATTTATTGGTGCCATGGGCGGAAGAATATTTAAGAAGGTGATGTTGGTTCCCTCGGGAGTTATGGCACCACTGATATTAATTTTTTGTGTTTTAGGAGCTTTTGCACAGAGAAATAATTTTACAGATGTTTGGTTAATGATGTTGATTGGACTTTGTATGTATATTGGTTTAAAGTTGGGCTTTAACCCTGCTCCTGTCGGTTTAGGATTTATTTTAGGGGAGTATGCGGAAAGAGGCTTGTTACTTGCCAATCGAGTGAGTGCTAGTGAAGGCTCATTGTTGCTCCATTTTTTTAACAGCCCCATTGTTATTATTTTAATGATTTTGACAGCAATTTCTTTGATAACCTCAGCTATTATGGAATTTCGCCAAAAAAAAGCTAAAAGCAATGAAAGAGAAGAAAGGGGAGTCCCTGATGGAGGTTAACACCAAAAACAGTTATACTTTTGAGTTAATTAGCTGTATTATCGTCATAGTGGTATCTATTTTTCTGATTATAAAAGCAGCAAAATATCCGATAGAAGCCAGTATCTTTCCCACCGCAGCTTTGATTGTGGGGGGGATCGCCGCGATTATACAAATGGTAAAGATAATAATTTTGCAAAGAAAAAGAAAAGAATTGATTAAAACAAAAAACGGAGACATCGATGATAATCAGGTAAGTGAGTTCAATTTAAAGCCTGCCATCAAGATGACTGCCACTTGTATCAGTTTTGTGATTTATTTGTGGCTAATTCCCTTATTAGGTTTTTATGCAGCTACTTGGTTAATGTTGATTGTTTCCATGGCCTGGTTTCAAAAAGCTTCTAAATTTTTCAACCTAGTCTTTAGTTCAACTGTAGTGTTAATCCTTTATTCTTTGTTCACTTTACTGTTAAAAGTTCCTCTGCCGAGAGGTTTTCTAATCTAATTGGAGGTGGGAGATAAGTGTTTGCAAGTGCAGATTTTTACAAATTGAGTGCAGTTTTGGTGATTGTTTTACTAGTGTCAGTATCAATGTTTACGGCTTGTTCTTCAAATGAGTTCGAAAACTATCCGGAACGGCCTATAGAATTAATTGTAGCTTATTCCGCTGGAGCAGCTACTGATACCCAAGCTAGAATTTTAGCTGAATATGTAGAAGAGGAACTAGGTCAGCCCGTAGTAGTTCAGAATATCGAGGGTTCTGGAGGACAGGTGGGGTGGAATGAATTTGCCGATGCCGATCCCGATGGTTATACCTTGGCTGCTTATAATTTACCTCATATTTTGGCTCAACCCCAAGTGCACAGCACAGAATACACCAGAGAAACTTTTGAACCAATTATGAATTGGGGATTTGACCCTACCGTGTTTGCAGTGACTGATGACAGTCCGTTTGAAGACTTTGACGATTTACTAGAAGATGCCAAAGAAAACCCCGGTGATATTTCAATTGGAAAAGCGGGACTGTATATCGGCCACCATTTTCTCATTTTACAGATGAAAGATGAAACTGGAGTAGAGTTTAATCAAATGCCTTATCCGGGAGCGGCTGATGCTTTAGCTAGTTTGTTGGGTGGACATATAGATGTAGTTTCCGGAAATCTGAGTGATATGTATCGCCGTCAAGATGAGGTGAATGTTTTGGCAATTGCTGCTGAGAAACGTCACCCTTATTTACCTGATGTCCCCACTTTCAAGGAGTTGGGATATGAAAGTGCTATTATGAGTACAGACAGAGGAATAGCTGCACCAGAAGGGACTCCTGAACCAATAATCGAACAATTGACAGAAGCTTTTTATAGCGTAGCTGAAAATCCTGACTATCAAGATAAGATGGAAGAAGCAGGAGCGGATACATTATTCTTAACTCGTGAAGAGGTTGAGGAAGAATTTGAAGATAGAGAAGAGATTTTAATCGATCTATTGAATGAGTTCGGGCATTTGGAATAACTTGAATTATTGGAGTGTTATATTTTATTTCTATCAACATTTAATTTTAACTGACCCAAATTATTAAATTTAGAGAAGTAAATGATTACATGAACCACCCCCTAATAACCATAAAATTAACAAGGGGGTGGTTTGTTGGTTCATGAATTAGTTGTAATGGTATTCATTTTTCTATTGGCACTGATTGGAAAAAATGATTTAGTAGCTACTGCAGGAGCTTTGCTATTGGTAATGAAATTTTCTCCCCTCCAAAACTTATTTCCAGTTTTAACAGAGAGAGGAATAGAACTTGGGATATTATTGTTGACCTTAAGTGTGCTCACTCCCTTTGCAGCTGGTGATATAAGACCTGGTGAGCTTATTTCTACTTTGAAATCTCCGGCAGGGGTAGTTGCTATTATATCTGGTATTATAGCTTCTTATTTGACAGGGCATGGAGTTGATATTTTAAAGACCAGACCAGAAGTTATGGTAGGGCTTATCATCGGTTCGATCATTGGAGCATCATTATTGAAAGGTGTACCTGCAGGACCGCTAGTAGCCGCTGGAATAGCAGCAGTCTTGATAAAAACATTAAACCTGTAGAGTTAGGTTAAATAATTTTAGTTGACAGAAATTCTTATTTAGGATAAACTAAATAGCAATGAAATAATATTTTATTTATATAAGTCAACCCTTTAAATTAGTTCTGTGAGGCTAATAAGGGAGTGCGAGGGTCATCTTTGTATTTTTATTGTCGGTATTTTATAATATTAGACAATAAAATCAGATTTTTGTGTGTTTCATAAATACGAGCCCTGTAACTTCCTGATTAGCTTAACAGTAATAAGCAATTAGGAAGTTTTTTATGTTTAATTTTAGCTATTTGTAAGTATTTTACTAAAACATGTTTAAAATAAACTTATTTTAGTAAATCTAACAGTTAACAAATCAAAGGAGGGTTTTTCATGATCGCTAGACTAGTCCTGGAAGATGGTACAGAGTTTATAGGACAGGCTGTAGGTTACAAGGCCAATGTATCAGGAGAAGTTGTATTTACCACGGGGATGACGGGTTATCAAGAAGTATTAACAGATCCTTCATATTGTAATCAAATAGTCACCTTCACCTATCCCCTGATTGGCAATCAGGGAATTAACAAACATGATTTTGAATCGAAAAGACCTAATTTAACGGGCATAATAACTAAAGAAATTTGTGATCACCCTAGTAACTGGCAATCTGAGATTTCTTTATCAGAGTACTTGCAGAACTGTAAAGTAACGGCTTTAACAGGAGTTGATACCAGAAAATTAACCAAAATTATTAGAGAACAGGGAAGCATGACAGGTGAAATCATCTGTGAACATTCCAATACTCACTCGACCCAGGATAATGAATACAGAACCTCAAATGAAAATAAAACTAAGCTCTCTTCCCAAGTAACAAGAAAGGTGGAGCAAGTCACCACCGACAAGTCATACGTATTACCCGGCGCTAACAGTCGGATAGTATTACTTGATCTGGGGGTTAAACAGAGTTTGGTTAACTCCTTAAACAATCTTGGAGCTACTGTTATTGTCCTTCCTGCCTTTACTTCTGCAGAAGAAATTCTCTCTTACGAACCTCACGGAATCGTTTTATCCAATGGGCCGGGAGACCCACAGGATGTAATTGAAATAAGTAATACTATTGAGAAACTTCTAGAACAAGAGATCCCTGTTTTGGGCGTGTGTTTAGGACATCAATTATTGGGGCTTTCTCTAGGGTACAAGTCCAAAAAAATGAGATTCGGTCACCGGGGTGTCAATCATCCTGTCAAAGATGTTCGTGACAATAAAGTGCGAATCACGTCTCAAAACCACGGGTATGTGTTATCCGATGAGACTGTTCCTAATAATACTTTCATCACCCATATTAACCTGAATGATCATACGGTTGAAGGAATTCAACACAATGAACTCCCGGTATTCTCTGTTCAGTTTCATCCTGAGGCTGGACCTGGTCCAGAAGAGTCTGGGTTAGTGTTAGAAAAATTTATGAAATCAGTTCGCGAGTTTCAAGATAATCAAATTCAAGTTAATAAGGAGGCGAAGCTAAATGGGTAGAAGAAAGGATATCAACAAAGTATTAATTATCGGTTCAGGTCCTATAATAATCGGGCAGGCTGTCGAGTTTGATTATGCAGGGACCCAGGCTTGCAGTCTACTAAAAGAAGAGGGAATTGAGGTGGTATTGGTAAATTCCAATCCTGCCACCATTATGACAGATACTGAAATGGCAGATAAAGTTTACCTTGAACCTTTAGAAAAAGATTATATTACTAAAATTATTGAACAAGAACGCCCCCATGGATTAATTGCCACTATGGGAGGTCAGGTAGGTCTTAACCTGGCTATGGAGCTTGAAGAAAGTGGAATCCTTGCCAAATATGAAGTGGAATTATTGGGCACCTCCATCAGTTCTATAAAAAAAGCTGAAGACCGGGATATTTTTAAAACTACTATGAATGAAGTTGGTGAACCGATACCAGAAAGTAAGATTGTTTCTACAGTGGATCAAGCAGTTGATTTTGCCAAAAATATTGGTTATCCAGTAATAGTCAGACCGGCTTATACATTAGGTGGAACTGGAGGTGGCGTTGCAGACAATGAAAAACAATTAAAGCAAATTGCTACTAATGGAATTAGGAATTCACTGATTAATCAAATTTTAGTGGAACGATGTGTAATAGGATGGAAAGAGATTGAGTACGAAGTTATGAGGGATAAAAACGGAAACTGCATTACTATTTGTAATATGGAGAATATTGACCCTGTAGGTGTGCACACGGGAGATAGTATTGTTGTAGCACCTTCTCAAACTCTTACTGACCAAGAACATCAAATGCTTCGAACTGCCGCTTTGAAAATTATCGGTGCCTTAAAAATAGAAGGGGGATGTAACATCCAGTTTGCCCTGGATCCCAACAGCCATGATTATTATGTGATTGAAGTCAATCCTCGAGTGAGCAGATCCAGCGCTTTGGCTTCTAAAGCCACAGGTTATCCCATTGCCAGAGTGGCCGCTAAAATTGCTATGGGCTACGCTTTAGATGAGATCGAAAATCAGATTACCCAAAAGACATCTGCTTGTTTTGAACCATCCCTGGATTATGTAGTCATGAAATTCCCCCGATTTCCTTTTGATAAATTTGACCTGGCTGAGAGAAAGCTTGGTACTCAAATGAAGGCAACGGGTGAGGTTATGTCTATCGGGAGGAATTTTGAAAGTGCATTTTTGAAGGCCATAAGGTCTCTTGAAATTAACTTAGGTGATTTGCATCAACCAGACTCTGATTCTGATGAATTGAGCAGGGAAGAAATCCTGAAAAGTATTAATGAACAAACAGATGAGCGGATTTTCTGGTTAATTCGTGCCATTAGAATAGGTATACCTCTGGAAGAGATTCATAATTTAACCTCAATTGATATGTTCTTTTTAACTAAAATGGCCAAAATTGTAGCTAGTGAAAAACAGTTGTCCGAACAGGCTGATAATATGAATGAAGCAGCTAACTATTTAATAAATGACGCTGCAAAAACTCCCAGTAATGGTTTAGAACAGAAAGTGCAAAAACTTCTACGAGAATCTAAAGAATTGGGTCTTCCCGATGAGTTAATAAGTTCTTTAACTGGCATAAGTGAACAACAGGTTGGAGATTTGAGGACAAAATACGATATCAATCCTGCTTATAAAATGGTTGATACTTGTGCTGGTGAATTTGAGGCAACTACGCCTTATTATTACTCAACTAACAATGAAGAAAACGAAGCAGAAATTTCATCAGATTCAGACCGAGAACAAGATAAGGTCTTAGTCCTTGGTTCTGGTCCTATTAGAATTGGGCAGGGGGTAGAATTTGATTACTGTTCCGTCCACTCTGTAATGGCTCTGGAAAGTATGGGAACAGAATCTCTGATTATAAATAATAACCCGGAAACGGTCAGTACCGATTTTAACATTTCCGATAGATTATATTTTGAACCTTTATTTCCAGAAGATGTAGATAATGTGATTAAACAAGAAGCACCTAAAGGAGTGATCACTCAATTTGGAGGTCAAACCGCTGTTAATTTGGCCAGATCTCTGGAAAATCGGGGGGCAAAGATCCTGGGTACTAGTGTAACCGATATGGACAGGGCTGAAGATAGAGATAAGTTTGATCAATTATTGAACAAACTATCAATAGACCGTCCCCGAGGAAAAACTGCTACTACAGTAACTGAAGCCTTAAATATTGCAGAAGAATTGGGGTATCCCTTGGTAGTCCGTCCTTCTTATGTTTTGGGGGGAAGGGCAATGGAGGTAGTCCACAGTCCAGAAGACTTAGAAACTTATATGAATTGGGCAGTTAAAGTTTCTCCAGAATATCCCGTATTAATTGATCAATTTCTTCAAGGAATGGAAGTTGAAGTAGATGCTATTTGTGATGGCGAACATGTTATTATTCCCGGAATCATGGAACATATAGAACGAGCAGGAGTTCATTCTGGAGACAGTATGGCCTTGTTCCCCGCTAAATCCCTTGATGAAAATACTAAACAAAAAATTGTTAACTACACTCATGATTTAGCTCGAGAATTGAATGTAAAGGGGATTATTAATATCCAATATGTCGTGTACAGTGAAGAAGTCTATGTGATTGAAGTGAATCCCAGGGCATCGAGAACGGTACCTTTTATCAGTAAAATTACCGGAATACCCATGGTTAAAATAGCTACTAAAGCTATCATGGGACAAAGTTTTCAAGAACAGGGATACTCTTCGGGACTAATGCCAGAACCTAATTATTATGCAGTAAAGGCTCCGGTTTTCTCCTTTGCTAAGCTGAGTAAGGTAGATACTGCTCTGGGTCCTGAAATGAAATCCACTGGAGAAGTATTGGGTATGGATTACAATATGGATACTGCTTTGTACAAAGCTATGTTGGCTAGTGGTTTTAATATTGATCTGAACGGTGGGGTACTTGTAACAGTAGCAGATAGGGACAAAGAAGCAGTGTATCCTTTAATTGAAAGATTTAAAAATCTGGGATTAAATATCCTGGCAACGGAGGGGACAGCTAAATTTCTTCAAAGTAAAGGTTTAGAGGTTACCCAGGTACCCAAGATCTTGGATGAAAGCCCGAATTTATTAGATCAAATTAAAGAAGGAGAAGTAAATTATGTTATTAATACCTTCACAGTAGGGAAAGAAGCTGCAAGAGACGGTTTTAAAATAAGAAGGACAGCGGCCGAAAGCGGTATACCATGTCTTACTTCCCTGGACACCGCCAAGGCATTATTATCTGCCATGGAATCTTTAGAAAGAGCAGAATCAAAGCGGGTAAAAGCTCTGCAAGACTATTTAAAAAACTGATATTGTCTATAAGTTCCTGAATGAAATGCTGTTTAATCGTATCCTCTTTAAATATATGCTTGACAGTTATTGTTGATAACGATACACTAACTTTAAGTAAAAATGTTTTGTAATATTTTGTATAATATGATTTAAATAAATAGGAGGATAGCTTCATGGAGCAGAGCTTTGATGAGTTTATTGAAGATATTGAACTGATAATAAGAAATGTTAATTCTGTGATAAAACGAAGAGGTAGGGAAATTTTACAAGATTTTGATATAACACCTCCGCAATTTGTAGCTTTACAGTCTCTAACCAGTGAAGGAGATTTAACCATTGGTGAGCTCAGTAAACGGTTATACTTAGCTTGTAGTACTGTAACTGATCTGGTAGATAGAATGGAAAAAAATGATTTGGTAGAAAGATATCGAGACGAAAAAGATCGCAGAATTGTGAGAATTAAGGTGAATGAAAAAGGTCATAAACTTATTAAAGAAGTAGTTTCAGCCAGACAAGATTATTTGAAAAACATTTTAAAAGACCTTTCCGAATCTGAACAGGAAAGATTGATATCTTCATTGAGTCAGTTGAATGATCTTATGGACGATTGATTAAAATATATTGATATAGTTTATTTTAAGTGATGTTATCCCATGTTTTCATGGGATTTTTTATCTTCAATTTTGTACTTTAGATAACCATTGATAGATATTTACTAGCAAGTAATTGGGTGGTGATAACATGAGTGAAAATTTCCATGATGTGCGAAGGGAATTTTTAAGTGGAAAAGAGGATTTACCTGAAATTAAAGATAATGTGATTTTCCATACCGGTTTAGATTGTGACCGAAATGCTAGTTATGTTTTGAGTAGAGCAAAACATAATAATAGAATAGTTTTACAGGGAAACTACGGCTTCCCAAGTTTACAGGAACACAGGGCTTTTTATAAAGAACTGGCAAATGCTATTTCAGATAAAGATATGATATTCACTTTAACTATTGATACTGCTGATGAAAAAACTAGAACATTACAAACAGTTTCATTGAAAGAAATGAGGGAGTTTGTTATTGAAGCTCCCGGACCGGTTCAAATTAGGTCCGGAAAAAGTGATCAACGACTATTAGTGGAAAAAGCTCTCGCCTCGGGAGTCACTGATATAGTGGGAGGAGCTATAACCAATTCGGCTTATAGTTTCGAACGAATATCTTTAGAAAAAGGGGTGGGATATTGGAAATATGTAGATAAATTGATAGCTTTGTACTGGGAACATGGGGTTACTATCAATAAAGAGATCTCCCTACCTTTAACCGGTAATTTGATACCACCCAGCCTGCAACTCGCCTTGATAATATTGGATGGTCTGATCTCTTGGGAAAATGGTGTTAAATCACTGACTCTAGCTTATAATCAGGGAGGTAATTTGTGTCAGGATATATCTGCTATGAGAGTCCTGCCAATTCTGTTTCAAGAATATTTGAAAAAGTTGTCACAGATATCTCAAGGTTCTACTCGAACTTCTACCGATAATCCCAATAATTCAGATAATCAATATAATCAAGATAATGAAGTTGGTAACCACAACATTCCTGACTACAGTACGACTTTAGCTACTTGGTCCGCTGGGTTCCCGGATAGTCCAGATAAAGGTTATGCAATCATTACTATGGCAGGGATTGTGGCTGCTTTGGGTAAAGCCGATAAGATTATAACATCTAGTCCTGAAAAAGGTAAGGGCGATATAGATCCATATTCTTATATACAAGGTTCTAAAACTACTGTTCAAAGTATTGAAATGGCATCTTGTCAGAGTAATAACAACTTAGTTTGTTCTAAAGAATATCAGCATTTGTATCAATCAGTAAAGAGTATAGTTGACGATGTATTGAAAATATCCGATTCTGAGAAAATTTCCATTGCACAAGCAGTGTTAACAAATTTTAATAACGGGAAACTGGATGTACCGTTTTCCTCAATGATAGAAAACCAAGGTCATGTACTACCATTCAGAGCTGTGGATGGTAGTGTCAGATATTTTGATTGTGGAAATTTACCTCTCCCCAGACAAATTATTTATTACAATGAAAAAAGTCTAAGAGAGAGGGCCGCTAGAGAACAGCGAGAACCTGCTTTTCAAATGGTGATAGATGATATATATGCAGCTGGAAAAGGTCAGTTAATATAAGAGATTTCTATTTGCTTGCTAAGATTTATTATCAAAACCTTATAATCAGTTCAACCGAAAAGTTTTTGCTATTAACATTCAACTTTAATTGAGCCTTCTTTTTTGAAAAGCTGTTTTTTTAATCATTTTTTCCCTCTTTTTTGTATAAATAATTTAGTAGGAGAGTTGTTTTTAAATTTAAGGAACAGAAAGGGGGAAATAACTTGAGGAAGAGTAAGGGGTTATTGCTAATGCTAATGATATCTTCTTTAGCGCTTCTTTTAAGTGGTTGCTTTTTCTTAGATTTTATTTTCGGACCGGACCCGGAGGAACAAAAAGATAAAGATGAAAAGTATTACCCCGACGAAAAAGAGGAAGAAAAAGAAGAACCTGGTGAAAAGGAAACGGAACATGATTATGATGAAGATGAAAAACGAGAGACGGTATTTTATTTGTTGGATGAACATGAGAACTTGGTTCCTGTGACAACCCCGATTGAATGGACAGAGGGGATCTCTCAAAAAACTTTAAGTAAAATGTCAGCTTCACAAAATAATTTGGAACGTTGGCAGGAGATGGAATTAAAACCCACACTACCGGAAAATACCGAGGTTATCGGGATAGCTCTTGATAATGGTACAGCCAGAGTGAATTTTTGTGACAGCTTTTTGGACATGGAACCAGGTATGGAGGAAAAAGTACTCAATTCAATCATCTATACACTTACAGAATTTGAGACCATTGATGAGGTGGAAATTTTAGTAGACGGACAATACATTGATACATTACCTGACGGAACTGATGCTTCTGCTGCTCAAAGACGAGATGGACTTAATGTTGAAGTGACGGAAGAGGCCGAAGAAGCTGCTGAAGAGGCAGCTGTTAAATTGTACTTTATTAATGATGAAGATTATGTAGTACCTGTTACAAGGCATATAGCAGAAACTGATGAATTAGAAGGGAATGCTATTTATGAATTGATGAAAGGTCCAGATCCTAACAGTGGTTTAAATTCATACATCTCAAATGAATTAGATATAAATGAAGTCAGTATTCAAAATAGTACCTTGAAGATGGACATAACGAATTTAACAGATGATCAAGATAGCGAAAACAGGGCATTAAAACAGCTAGAATTAACCTTAATTGACTTAGATCATATAAATGAGGTGGAGATATCAGTAGATGGTGAGCCGGTTAGTTTAGAGGAGGTCATGACTACCGATTTTATTAACTTCAGATATTAAAAATTTTTCTGTTGCGTTTTTAAAATTATTAATATATAATCACCCTTACCTAATAGTGGTTGATACTCCCGGTATAATCCGGGGGTTTTTTGTTTTAACTGAAGCTGAACTTTAAAATGTCTTAATAAAAATTTCTGCAAGGTGGTGATAATATGAACGCTCTTCGCAGTTCTACAAATTATATTATCAAATGGTTTACAGTCGCAGTACTAGTTGGTGTACTCGGGGGTATTTCCGCCTTGTTGTTGAATTCATTAATAGATTTTTTTGAGCTTGTAAGAGAAAGGTACTTATACTATTTGATTGGTCCGGTAGTGGCAGGTCTGTTTTTGGGTTTTGTTTTTCATAAAGCTGATTTTGCCACTAAAAGTTTTGGCACCAATATATTTGTTAACAGCGTTAATCGCCTGAATGGATTTATTAGGGGTAGAACATCTATTATAAAATTATTTTCTTCTGGCATGAATTTGGGTTTTGGGGCCAGTGGTGGAATTGAAGGTCCTATGGTTCTTATCGGTGGAAGTATGAGTAATTTTGTTCTGAGAAGAATAAAATTATTTGCCAAATATTTTACCATGGAAGATATAAGGATAGGAACAATTTGTGGTGCTGCAGGTGCTGTTGGTGCTGTTTTTCGTTCACCGATGGGTGGGGGGATTTTTGTAGTTGAAATTTTGTACAAGTCTGCACTTCACTACGGAGAGTTATTTCCAGCTATACTTTCCAGTACTGTAGGTTATGTAACCTATTCTCTAGTTTTTAATACGGATCCACTATTTAATATATCCGAATACACAATGGAAGTGAATTTTATTCCTTATATGATTTTAACTGCTGTATTGGCAGGGCTTATTAGTATTCTATTTAAAACTGTGTTTTACAGTAGTAGAGAGTTTTTTGAGAACTCTAGAATTCCGCAATCACTAAGGCCTGCAGTAGGAGGAGCTTTGACAGGTCTAACTGCTTTAATAGTAGGTAGAGAAGTATTGGGTGTGGGTACTGAATTTGTGCAGCATTTTATTGAAAATCCGCTCCCTATAGGAACTATTTTACTGTTACTGATTGGGAAAATATTTGCTACTGCTTTTACCATTGGGAGTGGTGGTAGTGCCGGTAAGGTTGTGCCGGCTCTATATATAGGTGCTCTAACCGGGAGTTTGGTGTCGTCACTTTTGTTTTTTGCTGAGGCTGAACTGCATTACAGTTTGGTAGTAGTAGGGATGACTGCTTCATTATCAGCTATTGCTGGTGTTCCAGTGGCTTCTGTTGTAATGATGATTGAAATGCTAGGCCTTAAGATGGGAGTTTCCGCTGTGTTAGGTGCGGTTATTGGGTATATAATTGGAAATAGTAGTCAATTTTACCAAATTACCCAAGATCAATCCTTTAGAAATGTTTGTGAAAACTTTAAATCAATAGATCGAGAAGGATA
>CAZKUS010000017.1:0-500 GCA_964556025.1 uncultured Clostridia bacterium
ACTATCAACAACAAAATATAACAGTCCTTAACAAATCACTGTAAAGCTAATTATCACTGTGGTTAAAAGTAACTGTCAATTAACTTTATCTTTACATTTTTGTTTGACAGCAGTAACAGTTTTCAAAAGCATTTCAGGGATTGTCAAATTATCTGTTGGTAAAAGAAGGTCACAGTTATCCACAGCAGTTTTTAATCTCTTCTCCTGCAATCTTAATCTTTCTTCACCCCACGAAATGTTTCTTCTCTGTTTTGCTGTCTCCCATGTACAAGTCAACACCACCAAAAAATCAGGGGCTTTTCTTTTCCAAAGGTTTTGAGATACCGAGTGTTCTTGAGAAATATTAACCGCTCTGTAGCCCATAGCTGTCAAACCTTCCACTAATGTGGTCTTTCCTGATACACAATTCCCGCAAACTCCGATCAAACACTGATTAGATTGCAAAAATCAGGTCCCCCTGTCTTAGATAATCAATGGCAGATAATAGATAATAATAATTT
>CAZKUS010000017.1:510-17640 GCA_964556025.1 uncultured Clostridia bacterium
AATGGACGAGATAGGCTGATTCTTTATGGTATCGAATCCCCTTAAAAAAGGTCATAATATGTTTTTTTGTCTGTTGATAAGCACTTGGCAATCAAACTAGATTTTCTGAAGCGATTCTTCTCAGTTTTAGTAGATAATAATAATAATTTATAAATTGACTTCAATAAGTAAAACTTATTCTTAATTTCCTCGGCTTGTGTCTTAAATCTTCACCTGATACTCCTACAGCCATGACTGCCATATCATCTTGTGGACGGTCATTATCCCTAGTTAACGCTAGCTCTAGCAACTCTTGTGTTATGTTTTCCACCTCGGAATCTGATTTAGAGTCTAAGATAGCTATTATGTCTTCAATCTGTACCTGGTTGCCAAATTTACGCCCTGAATGTAGAATTCCATCACTAAAACAAACAATCAATGTACCCGGTTCGATGGAAATTTCATCTATAGTAGGTTTGACAAAATAGTGAAACCCAATTGGCCTTATTTGTTCATCTAAAATTGATATTCCTTGAGAATTTTTTATAATAACTGGGCAATTACTGTTTCTAGAGATAACGAAAGTTTTAGTATTTAAATCACAGGACACCATAGTGAGTGTAGACGAAACGCGCCCTCTTTTTTGAGTATATAAGAAATCATGGGCCGCCCTAGATACAGCGCCGTCTCTAGTGCCATCCGCAATTAATGAAGCAGCTTTAGCCGCCACCATGTTACTTGTCAATTTTGCTGATACTCCACTACCCTGACCATCAGCCAAAATCGCTGTCAGTCCACCTTGAGGGCGCTCAACAACCTCAAAAGTATCACCACTTTCACCGCTTGCATACTTAGGAACTTTATCCGTAGCTAAGTCTAACTTCACAATAACTGCTCCCTTCTGCAAAATTTAATTTAGTTTAGTTTAGCTCTTAGATTTCACATCCATTGTTTCGGGTTGATACCTCTAAAACTCCCAAACAGTAGAATTAAAGCTTCCTGATCACAAAATTCGTTCAATCGAAGGGCTAAACTATCAACATTCAACTTTAACAGCCTATTTATTTGATATTCAAGCTGCGAAGTCTATTTAGGGCGGCAGCTAATTCAAATTTCCGAAATCCTGCGTATTCACCAGGATGACCTTTAAATCCTGACAATACATCTAAACCTTTGTTATCAATATCGACCATGACTTGATCTGCAATCTGTTTTACAGTCATATTTTGATCCATATAAAATTTCAATATATAGAACAAAGCATCACCAATAGCTCTAGTCTGACTAGTATCAATCAGTTGTTCTACTTCAGACAAAAGTATATTTTGCCCTCCGTATTGAATTTGTTTTAAATCTCTAGCAGCAACTTTTCGTTTTTTCCCTTTTACAGGATCAAGTCCTTTTTTTAATGGTGTTCTAGCGGTTATTTTACCAAATTCTTGTCCACCTTCTCCTTTACGATTAGCACGATATTTTTCGGCAATTTCATGAGATTCATATGTCACATCGTAGGGCTCATAATGATCCATCATAATCACATTATCTGCCACATCAAAGTAATCACCAGATCCGCCTACAACTAACACTGTACTGACACCATGTTCCTGATACAATAGGCGAATTTTATCAATCAAAGGAGTGATTGGTTCTTTATTTTTAGCTACTAATTCCTGCATTCTTACATCACGAATCATAAAATTAGTGGCAGAAGTGTCTTCATCAAGTAACAGAACTTTCGCACCCAACTCCAAAGACTCCATGATATTTGCAGCTTGAGAGGTGCTGCCACTGGCGTCTTCAGAAGTGAATTTACGAGTATCAGCACCATGAGGTAAGTTATTAATAAATGGACTGATATCTACTTTTTCCACTCTCCTGCCGTCCTCGGCTCTAATCTTCACCGATTCTTCTCTAGCAACTACCAACTCTCTCCCATCACCGGGTAAGTGATTGTATACACCTCTCTCCAGTGCAGTTAGCAGAGTTGACTTGCCGTGATAACCGCCACCTACGATTAAAGTTACACCTTCACTTATGAACATACCACTAACTCTACCGCGATTAGGTAGTTCTACTTCTCCTTGCAAGCTCTTAGGCGATTGAAAAGGAATAACCTGATTTTTATTCATAGGACGATGGTCAATACCACTGACTCTTGGCAAGATAGAACCATTCCCTACAAAACCAACATAGTTATTTTCTTCAAGATACTGACGTAGTGCATCTTGGTCTTCGACATCAGCTATATGTTGTTCTAATTTATTTTTGTCTATTGCACTATTGAACATGGATTGAGACACAATTTGAGGAATCTCTTGTTCGAAAATTTCTATAGCTTCTTTTCCGAGAATTTTTCTACCTCTAGCTGGTAAACCTATGACAAATCTCGCCTCAACATAACCACTGTTCACTTCCATGGAAGAACGTTGCAAAACTTCTTGTCCTCCAGCATCTATTGCTATCATACCACTTTTCCCAGTTCCTCTGTTCCCTTTTGCTTTTTTAGCCACTCGATCAAAAACCCTAGTAAGGTAGTCTTCTAAGGCAGTTTTTCTACTCTTATTTGAATAATAACTTTCAGGGAACTTAGCTGTCTCCATAGGCAGGCGATATCTCAATCTGGAAGGACTTGCAAAAGGGTCTCCTTGAACATAATCAATGTAAAGTTTACCGCCATCGGGGTATTCATATCCACCTTGAAGATCTTTGTAAGCTTTGTAGCCCTTACCGTCAATCCTGGAAATAGTAGAAACCAATTTTTTCAATTCTAGCAACTTACCACCTCCTATTGCCATTTTAATATAATGTCTACTACTTCTTCAGAAGAGCAGCGATAAATATCAGCACTTCCGATACCATTGGGAAGTATTACTCTAATACCAGCTTGATCTATTTTCTTATCCCTATGCAATAAATTTTTGATTGCTTGACTATTTTTCGCTTTTTTAGGTAGTGGAGGAATTTGCATCAAACTAGGGATCTTGACTATATCATGATATTCATCTAATGATAGTACACCTTTTTGATAAGCTAGTTCAGCCGCAAATGCTAGGCCCCAGGCCACAGCCTCTCCATGTTTAAAGTACTGATAGTCAGTTATAGCTTCTAATATATGAGCAAAAGTGTGCCCTAAGTTTAGCAACATCCTCTCACCCAAATCTTGTTCATCTTGTGTAACAATTTGCGCTTTGATCTCACAGGAATTACTGATTAACCAGGGATATGTTTGTTCCCATAATTCATTAGCACCGGATAAGATTTCATTTTTACTAAAAATCTCCATAACAGTGTAAAAAAGTTCCCGATTTTTTAGAATACCATATTTGAATATTTCTGCCAAACCTGCTATTAGTTCTCTTTTAGGTAGTGTCTTAAGAAACTCAGTATCGGAAATTACAGTATTAGGTTGATAAAAAGTCCCCACTAAATTTTTATAACCAGCGTGATTTACTGCTACTTTGCCTCCTATGCTGCTGTCTACTTGAGCTAATAAAGTTGTCGGGACATGAATTAAATTGCTCCCTCGCATATAAGTAGAAGCTACAAAACCAACTAAATCACCGACTACTCCTCCACCTATGGCTATAAAAAGAGAAGATCTATTCAATTCAATTTCTGAGGCCCATTGTAGTAAATCTCCAGCATTAGCCCAAGATTTAATATCTTCACTACTTTCAATAGTCTTCACATAAATCTTATCATCAAAATTTGATAGAAATGATTCAATTTTATCTAAATGCATATTATAAGCTTCTGTATCGATAACAACCATGGCTTTACCAGAGAGCAAGCGTTTATCCCCGTCTAACAGTTTCTTAACACTGTTTAAAATAATGTTACCAGTATAGATAGTATAAGCACCACTAGCAGTTGGTACTCGAGTTTGGTTTATACAATCATATTCAAAATTCAATTATTCTAACCTCCGTATCCAGAATATTATACCATCCCGTAATTTTTCCATAGTTCTCCTAGAGAATCTCCTCCGTATTTTTCTTTAATCTCACGTACTAACTCAAAAGCCATAATATTTTCCGCTACCACACTAGCAGCTGGTACTGCACAAGCATCCGATCTCTCAACTTGAGCCGTAAAAGGCTTCTTTGACTCGATATCAACACTGTTTAATGGTTTAGCCAAAGTGGGTATCGGTTTCATAGCTGCTCTAATAATAAGTGGTTCACCGTTAGACATTCCACCTTCTATTCCACCAGCATTATTACTTTTGCGGTAATACCCATTTTGGTCATCATAATTTATCTCATCATGTACTTGAGACCCCGGTAAGCCTGCCGCTTCAAACCCTGAACCCACTTCCACACCTTTTATGCCTTGCAGACTCATTACAGCAGCCGTTAAATTACTGTCTAGTTTGCGATCATAATGTACATGACTGCCTAGACCTACCGGTACATTAACTGCCACTAATTCAAATTCACCACCGACAGTATCCCCTACTTTCCAAAATTTATCTATTTCTTGTTTCATTTGATCCGTTGTATCAGGTTCAGGACATCTGACAGAAGATGACTCTATTTTTTCTTTGATAGAGTATAAATTATCACTAGTTAAACTAGAAATAACAAACTGTCTTTGTTCATCAGTCATTTTTACATTACCTATACCTGTAACATATCCATAGATGCTAATATTCAACTGTGCCAACAGCTGTTTACAGAGAGCCCCCACACCTGTTCTAATAGCAGTTTCTCTGGCACTTGAACGCTCTAAGGTATTCCTTAAATCATCATGCCGATATTTTATTCCCCCTGACAGGTCAGCATGACCCGGCCTTGGTCTAGTGAGTTTATTATCATAACTACTTTGCTCATCACACTCACAAGGTTCAGGACTCATTTGATCTTTCCAATTTTGAAAATCTTTATTATTAATCTGTAGAGAAATAGGACTACCTGTGGTGATCCCATGTCTAATACCTGATAATATTTGAAGCTTGTCTTTTTCTATTTTCATCCGTCCTCCACGACCATAACCCAGTTGACGCTTAGCTAGTTCATTATTTAATGAGTCCAGATCAATGGGAACATTTGACCAAAAACCTTCTACTATTGCCGTTAATGATGGTCCGTGAGATTCTCCTGCTGACAAGTATCTAATAGTCAT
Source organism: uncultured Clostridia bacterium (assembly GCA_964556025.1). Classification (GTDB taxonomy): domain Bacteria; phylum Bacillota; class Natranaerobiia; order Natranaerobiales; family Natranaerobiaceae; genus Natranaerobius. The sequence goes on from CAZKUS010000017.1 coordinate 5,614, forward strand.
AATTTCACCTCTTAAAATAGACTGACTTCTGTGGATTTTGCCTGTGTTTTACTAAATAGTATCCACCTATGGCAATTAACACAATACTGACAATTTGGGCTACTCTGAAAGGCCCTAACATCAAACTATCCATTCGGAGTCCTTCTATCCAAAATCTACCGAAAGAGTAAAGAATCAAATATAAACTGAAAATCTCTCCCTGTCCTTTACGATAATTTTTACGGAAAAAAAGTAAAGCTAGTAATACTAAAATGTTCCAAGCAGATTCATAAAAAAAAGTAGGATGATGAAAAGCACCATTTATTTCTATAGCCCACGGTAACTCTGTAGGATAACCGTACGCTTCCTGATTAATGTAATTCCCCCATCTTCCTATTGCTTGACCTAATATCAAGCTAGGGGCACACACATCTGCCAAACTCCAAAAATTTATACCTTTATGCTTACAATAGATAACTGCCACTAAAATCGCGGCAAATATCCCTCCATGAATTGCCAAACCACCCTGTCTGAAGGCAAAAATTTGATCTAAATGTGCGGAAAAATGATCCCAGTTAAATATTACGTAATATAATCTCAAACCCAAGACTGCCGCTGGTAATGCAAATAATAAATAGGTAGTTAGATCATCTGGGTCTAATCCCTGTCGTTTACTCTCTTTAATGGCCAAATACAATCCAAATAATATACCTGCTGTTATCAAAATACCGTACCAGTAAATTGAAATAGGGCCTATCTCTATAGCTACTGGATCCATATTTATCCCTCCAATAAATTCACACCCTCTATTCTCAATAACCATTTTTTTAATTCTATCATACTCGAAAAGCCCCCGAGTTTATTATTATTGGCAATCACCCTGTGACACGGAACAAGTAGTGGACAGGGATTTTTACTCATTGCTTGTCCTACTGCTCTGGCACCATTAGGGTTACCCGCCCAGCGAGCAATTTGTCCATAAGAAGCGGTTTCTCCCCATTTTAAATTTTTAATGATATACTGCACTTTTTCAGTAAAAGGAGGTACTTCAGTCAATGCAGTAGGTGTAGAAAACTCAACTTGTTCACCACTAAAATAATCGTCTAATTCACTTTTTAGATTACCTAACTTCTGATCTGGTAGTTCATGTAATTTATAACCTTTTATCACCGATTTCAGATTAATGTTTTTATTATTGTTGTTAGGTAAAATAACTTCATAAACTAAGTGGTTGTCGTGTATAAAGGTTATACTACCAAACTCAGTCTGGTAGTCCATTTTAAAGTAAATAGTGAACACCCTTTCAAATTAATTCTACAGAACAGTTAAGTTAGTTAAATATAGTACATCAGACCATGCGAAGATTTTTGATAATAATCATCTCGTAAGTCTTCCATAGTGATATTTGATAGCTGTTCACTTAGATCCTGAGCTAAATTACTCCAAAATTCTTCAGTTACAGATAATAGTTCTTTGTCAGCAGAGTTATCGGAAGATTCTTCACCAAAGTTCACAGGCTCAATAGCTGTCAATACTTGATAAACGGTGACTTTTTCAGGATGATGTTTTAGTCTGTATCCACCTTGTATCCCTCTAGTGCTCTCTAAGATACCGGCTTTTTTTAAAGGGATAGATAGCTGTTCCAAGTACTTTTCCGAAATTCCCAAAGCTTTTGCAACTGTACGAAGAGGTATCACTTCTTTAGAATAGTGCACTGCATAGTATAATGTACAAGCTAAGGCCCATTTACTTCTAGTAGAAACTTTCACTTTTAATCCCTCCCCAGTGCTTGTCGATAAATATGTTCATATTGAGGTATAACTTTTTCTACACTAAACTGTTCTACAACTCTGTTTCTGGCGTGTTCCCCCATCTCTTTTCTGAGATTTTCATTTGTCAATATTTCAATGGCGTATTCAGCCATAGCTTCAGTATCACCTACTTGAGTCAAATAACCTGTGTATCCGTGAGAAACCACCTCGGGAATTCCTCCAACTTGTGTAGCTATTACAGGAATTTTATAAGCCATGGCCTCTAAAGCTACTAGACCGAAACTTTCCCTTTCTGATGGTAAAATGAATAAGTCGGAAATATCTAGTATATTATTTATCTGGTCTTGTTTTCCCAGAAAAATTATCTTATCATCTATGTCTAACTCTTGTGCTAATTGTTCTGCTGATTCTCTTTCAGGTCCATCTCCTACCATAAGCATTTTTGCATCTATCTGTTCTTGTATTATCTCAAATGTTTTAATCACATCTGATACACGTTTTACCGGTCTAAAATTAGAAATATGGAGCAACAGTTTTTCCCCATTAGGAGCCAGTTCATTTTTCATTTCCTGATTATTACTCCCAGGGCTATATTCTTCATAATCGATGAAATTAAAAATAGTTTGAATAGGTTCGCTAATTTCAAATATATCGTAAGTTTCTTGTTGTAGAGCGTGAGAAACACTTGTTAACGCATCACTGCTTTCCATACCGTATTTAGTTATGGGAAAAAAAGAAGGATTATTACCTACTAAAGTTATATCAGTACCGTGTAGTGTAGAGACTACTTTAGGAGGATTGTCCATTTCTTTTGCCAACATATCCCTAGCCATATTCCCACAAACCGAATGGGGCACTGCATAATGAACATGAATAATGTCTAACTGCTCCTTTTTACTAACTTCAGCTATTTTACTAACAAGAGCAAACGAGTACGGCGGATATTTTAATACCGGATATGTAGGTACTTGAACTTCGTGAAAAAATATTCTGGGATAGTACTTATCCAACCTAAAAGGAACTTGATAAGAAAAAAAATGAACTTCATAATTTCTTTTAGCCAATTGTTTGCCCAGTTCAGTAGCAACCACTCCACTACCACCATGGGTGGGATAACATACTATTCCTATCTTCATATTAAACACCTCCAAAAGATAATAAATCTTTAACACCGGGTATCCTGTCACACATAAAGCCTTCTGCCAATTCGCACCTTCCAAGATAACCCATATATCTGTCTCTAGCTTTAATTCGTTCCAAAAACGAAGGATGTGTTAATCTAGTATTATGACTATCTTCGTCTTCTGCTAGCCCTAATTGAGATCTATGAGCCAAAATACTATTCATTTTTTGTTCGTATACTTCAGTTATATCTACCACAATATCAGGATTTTTGGGTCTAGATGCTGCAAAGTAAAATAAATTTTCAGGTCTAAACCTTTCTCCCTGAGCGGGATATTTGGCAAGACCAGCCAAATGAGCCGCTTCTGACACTAGTTTTGAAGTATAAATATGATCTGGATGATCGTCATCAGAATTTATAGTAATAACTGTATTTGGCCGATATTTTCTCAGGAGCTCAACTGTTTTAGCTAAATTTTCTTCTGTAGGCCTTATAAAACCATCAGGTATTTGTAAATTATCTCTTACTTCTACACCTAATATTTCTGCAGCTCTTTTCGATTCTTGTTTTCTTGTTTCAGGAGTTCCATTAGTACCCATTTCTCCTTCAGTGACATCACAAATTCCTACCCGGTAACCTTTGCTTGTATGAGCAGCTATTGTACCTCCCACACCTAATTCGGCATCATCGGGATGAGGTGCAATTACTAATAGATCTAAAGAATCCATTTATTTTCACTCCAATCAGTTTATTTATATTTTTACTATAGGTGTTGTTAATAACAGCGCTTACTATAAAACGAGCAGTCTCAGGATTTTTTTTCAGTTGGTATTACAGTGATTTGACGTGGATTTAAAGGCTTATCCAATAGCTCTTCAATAATATCATGGTCAAACCTAAATAAATATTCAGCTATATTATATTCGCGTTCCTGTAAGTTATTTTCAGGATAAAGTTTAATCTTTAAATAGTCTAGTTCTTTTCGCACGTATTGTTGATTTTTTCGGTGGTATTGGTCAGATTTCTCTTTAAGATAGTGCAACTGCCTCATAATCAAATGAAAATTCTTTTTTTCTAGTTTCCATATATTTTCATCTAATTGTGCTAACTGCTCCAACAAATTCTGATGTTCACGTTTAAATCTACTAACACTATCTCTATAAATTTCAGCTGTATCAATAGGAGCGATATCTCTAAAAATCTGTTTGCGAGTAACCGGCCAATTATAAAAAATATTATGCAAATCTATTCCATATTCATCCATTATTTCTATCAGTTCAGTTTCTAAAAGCAGAAAACTCTCTCTAGGATAGATTATAGGCATACTTATACCTAGTTTCTCATATATATCCCCTAATTGACTAAAGTAACTAACTTCGCCTGGACCACCTACATAGGCTAAAGTAGGTAATAAATAGTCTTGTAAAACAGGTCGTAATGTCACATTAGGGCTAAATTTTTCAGGTGCTGAATTTAATTCTTTAAATAATTGTTCATAATCAAATTCTATACCTAAATTAGCTAGTTGGTATTTATTTCCCTGTACAGTAACAGGTGTCCTCTTTCCTTGATAATAATAAAACAGACCTGTATGATTTACTTTCAAATCAACTTGAGGAAAATAGCCTAAGTCAGTTAATTTTGAAACACTTTGATTGAGAGTTTCATAGTAATTCTCACCTAAACTCAAAGCTGCTTTAAAAATGGGGCTGCTCAGTTTTCTAATTCCTGGTTCCATAGGATCTAATACTATCAACCCTCTATCACCAAATAATTCTAATAATATTCTAGCCGTCCAATCTGCCAAATTATCAGAACTCTCTTCGGTTTTCTTAAATAAATTCATCCACTTTTCATAGTAAGGAGTCCCATGAAAATTAGCACTAAGTAAATGCAAAATTTCTTGTGCTTGTTCACCTAATTTCCTATTTTTTATTGATTTGCTTTCACTGTTATCTTCCATTTGGTGACAAATTTGTTCACCTTTTTTATTAACGGTCTTAATCCAATTTATCTCTTCAAAGTCATGGTCCTCAGAAGCCAACCAAAAGACTGGAAGAACTGACTGATTCAGCTCTTGAGAAAGTTTTTCAGACATTTTTACAGCAGTTACAGCTTTATATATAGCAAAAAGCGGCCCAGTCAACAATCCTGGTTGATGACCTGTGGCTACTATTTTAGTATCAGTATTTTTCATTAATTCTATAGAATTAAAAACAGCAGGATTATCAGTTAAATGTAGATGATAATCATATAAACTTAAAACCATGTCTCGACGAAGCTGTTCACGTTCTCTTTCTCGAACAGTAATTTCTTTAGCACGTTCGTCAAAAGAAGATTTTTGCCAGGGATTATATTTAAACAATTCAGCAACTTTTGGAAAATAATTCAAGTAGTCTCTATATAGTTGATTACCAGTGAAATCACCTATTATTATCTGTTTTTCTACCATTTTACCACCTCACTTCAGTTATATTCTCTCCCTACATTTAATAACAATTGCTTTCAAATATCAAGGGGAAGAACAAATTAAAAAAATTGGCTGTGTTAAATTGAAGAGTTCAGCTATCAACAACAGAATATAACACTACCAAAAAATTAAATCGGTTTCTCAACCGATTTAATTCATAGAACTTTATTTATAATTACCTCTGTGTTTAAAAACCTCCATTAATTCTTCTAAAACCTGCTCATCATCACCTCTTTTAATAGCTCCTTTCACACAGGAATTGAGATGATCTTCTAGTAATTGATCACTTACTTTTTTTAACGAAGACTGAACAGCTGAAATTTGATTTATTATATCAATACAGTACTTATCTTCATCAATCATTTTTTCAATTCCTTTCATATGTCCTATTACAGTTTTCACTCTCATCTGCAAATCTTTTTTATTTCTACTCATAACTAACCTCCTTTCAATTTGTTTGTAGACTATATACTTTCATTTTTACATTTTTATTGGCTGTGTTAAAGTTGAATGTTGATATTTGAATATAACAGCGCCTCTTTATTTGTAAACTATTTATTCTTGTTTAAGTTACCTTCAATACCTTTTAATTTTTTGCCACTGTTATATTTAATTAAACCTAATTATAAGCTCAGTGCAAACTCAACTGCTTTTTTAGCATGAATTAAGGTGGTATCAAACACGGGTAAATCTGTATCTCTTTCTTTTATCAGCAGAGGAATTTCAGTACAACCCAAAATAATCCCCTGAGCACCTCTTTTTTGCAGATTTGTTATAATCTGTTTAAATTTGGTTCGTGATTCTTCCTTGATAACACCATTAATTAGCTCTTGATAGATTACATTATGGATAACTTCCCTTTCTGATTTAAGAGGGATAGTAACTTCGATATTATGTTTTTCTTGTAGTTTCCCTCTGTAAAAATCTTGTTCCATTGTAAATCTAGTTCCTAACAGCCCAATTTTATCAATACCATTCACTTTAATTTCTTCCGCTGTGGCGTCGGCTATATGTAAAATTGGAGTGTTGATGTTTTTTTGAATTTCAGGAACCATTTTATGCATAGTATTTGTACATATCACCAATAGTTCAGCACCAGCTGTCTCTAATTTACAGGCAAAATTTGTCATTTTATTTGTTAATACATCCCATTTCTCTTCATGTTGTAATTTCTCTATTTCTGCAAAGTCAACAGAATACATAATACACTCACAAGAATGGAGATGGCCTAATTTCTGTTTTACAGTTTCATTGATAATACGATAATATTCAAGAGAAGACTCCCAGCTCATACCGCCAATAAGCCCGATTGTTTTCATAACAGCGCACCTCCTTATTGTCACAACTCTTTTCACTTAGATCAGTTAAGGTTAAATTTTGATAGCAATAACAGAATATAACAACACTTATCATTTAATTTTATCTAGTATTATCTTAATCATTACCTAAAGCTATATTGCTTTTTAACTGTAAAGTTTTCAAGAGTTTTTCTCCTGCATTTTTAGCTTTATTTAGCTCAATATTATTAGTCAATGCTTCTCCTTCAGCAAAAAGTTTGAAAGCTTTCACTGTGCTGACCACCCTAAAACCCAAGGCAAGAAGGGACCGCTCCATAGTCTCAGCAGTATAACCCATATCTTGTTCATTTTCCTGTTCACAAACTGCAATTACTCCGGCATATTTCATACCGAAAACCTCGTTTAAACTTATCCAGACAGAGCGATCTTCTTTATGAAAAGCTTCTAAAGCATAACATCTGTCGATAAATGTTTTCATATCTCCTGAAACATTATAAAAGTAAGTAGGTGAACCCATAATAACTGCATCGTATTCCAAAAGCTTTGGATATAATTTTTGCATATCGTCATTAATCATACACTCGAAAGTGTCTTGACATCCTTCACATCCAGTGCATCCAGTGATCTGATAATCTCCTAAGTAAATCAGTTCGGTATCAATACCCTGGTCCTGGAAAGGTTTTAAAGCTTCCTGCATTAGCACAGCAGTGTTACCTCGCTTTCTACGACTACCCACAATCCCCAGTATTTTCATGAGTTTCAACTCCTTATTTGATATTGCAAAGTTGGACGACTAGTCCAACTATAGTTAAAAGTTAAGCTTAAAATTTATAATTATATGGAGGTATTTTAAAAATTTAGTAGAAAGCAATTCAAAGTTATCTTTGTAAATACAGATGGAGGGGTAAAATGAGGATGAACAGAGGAATAGGATTGGCCATAATAGCTACTTTGTTTTTTTCTACAAGTCCAATCTTAACAAGAATTGGAACGGAACTACCACCTACTCAAGTTACTTTTGCTCGAATGTTCGGTGGTAGTATATTCATTGCCTTGTTTGCAATCGTCAAAACAAAAGACTCAATTTTACCCTCATTTAAAACTAGGTACTTACTCTATGGAATAATCACAGCTGTTCATTTTCTATTTTATATCTGGTCACTATATTACACATCCATCGCTCATACATTGGTCATAGTATATACTGCTCCTATATACGTATATTTGTACGAAATTTTCAAAGGGCACAGGCCGCTTACCTCTGAAATTTTAGGAATATTATTAGTTTTGTCAGGATTAAGTTTACTATTAGGTTTTCAACCACAAATAGATAGTACAGTATTAATAGGAAATCTAATGGCATTTGTATCAGCATTATGTTTAGCAATTTACTCACTACTGGGAAGAAAAGAAAAGACACAAGTCAAATTACTTCCCTACGCTTTTTGGCTGTACTTTTTGTCTTCACTCGTTCTTGCCCCTATGGCTGTTCCAGATTTTCAATTAGAAGTAGGAGTAGCAGAAATAACTTCCATGGTGGGGTTAGCTTTGTTCCCAACTGCACTTGGACACACATTGTACAATGCAGCATTAAGGCAAGTTCGCAGTTTTTACCCCAGTATAATTGCTACTCAAGAAGTAACAGGTGGTGTTCTGTTGGGCATTTTTTTCTTATCGGAAATACCCACTATAGAAACCTTGCTAGGGGGATTATTATCTTTAAGCGGTATCATTATAATCGTGTATAGATCTTATAATAATGGCTCAGTTAAAACTAAATGTTGATAGCAATAAAATTATTAATTGAAGGAATATGCTGGTTTGATAATACATCTTAACGAACAAACAGGAGAATTAAGTCCAAAAGAATAAAACCATTATAGCAAATCTAATTAACTTTTTTTACTATCTTAGGTTTATATTGATCTGGTCGTTCAAATCGAATTTTATTGTCATATCTTTTTAATAATCCATAAGTTATACCCATAAATACAATCCCAAGTACAAATCCTAATATATTTTCATCCACTTGTAAGCTGTCAGCAAAAAGAGTTCCCAATAAAAGACCGACAACAAGAGAAAAAAGCGGAACTAAATATATCAATACAGAAGCTTTGACTATATCTTTCCCTTCCATGTCAATAACAACTTTGTCTCCTATTCCAGCATTCACTGTGTTTTCTAACTCCAATTGAGATGTTTTGTTTCCACTCATACCAAAGTCACAAGCACCACACTTTTTACATGCTGAATGACGTTCTATTTCCACTAACACTTGATTTCCACTTTCTTCAGCCACAATTTCTCCTACTTGATTTTCATCATGACTAGCCATTACTGTCACCTCCCAATATCTCACTCACTAGTTCGCGAGCAGCTTTGTGAGGACTCATTTTTAAAGACTTTGCCTGTTCCACAAAGGAAGTGCTTTCAGGTGAATTATTCAATCTTTGTTCTAATTGTCTTTCTAATTCAGAGCGCACTAATTCAAATACCTGGGTTTCGTTTCTGCTTTTTCGGAGTTCATGCCATCTACCTGAATCGCACAATTGCTGTTTGTGTTCTTTTATTTTATTCTGTAATTCTTCAAGCCCTTGATTGTTAACAGGAGAAGTAGACACTAAATCAGGTCTGAAATCAGACCCATGATAATGAAAATCCAACATTGCTTCTATTTCTCTATGAATTTTACTAGCTCCTGGTAAATCAGACTTATTAATTACAAATATATCGCCTATTTCCATAATCCCGGCTTTCATAGTTTGAATACTATCTCCACTGTTAGGAGTAAGTACTACAGCAATAGTATCAGCAATTTTCATCACATCAACTTCACTTTGCCCGACCCCGACAGTTTCTAATAAAATCAGATCAAAACCGGCTGCATCCAAAACAGCTACAGCTTCTCTAGTAGCCAGGCTAACTCCACCTAAACTACCTCGACTGGCCATACTTCGAATATACACGCCTTTGTCTAAACTATGATCTTGCATTCTAACTCTGTCACCTAAGATAGCTCCACCGCTAAAAGGGCTAGAAGGGTCTACCGCGATAATACCTACATTTAAGTCGTGAGCTCTCATTTGCTTAATTAAGGAGTTAACAAGTGAACTTTTTCCAGCTCCAGGAGCTCCAGTTATTCCTACAATATGAGAACCACCTGTTTGGGGGTATATTTGTTCCATTAGTTGTTCTAGCTGACTATGATCATGTTTTTGTTCTACAACTGACAAAGCTTTAGCTACTTGTCTAGGGTTTTGCCAGCTTAAACTGTTAACATCCATAATTAGATATCCTCCTAAGGCTAATTTGAACCTTTGTTTACGAGGAAGTTAGCTATCCCTCTATAATCATTCCATGAAAACACAGCCACCTGTTCTAAAAATTTTTTAGAGATCTGCTCAGTCACTTTTTCTTTATTTTCACAGGCAAAGGCAATTAAGTTATCATTTAAATCACATAATGGTTTCTCTAAGTTACTTTCTCTTACCACCTCTATTTTAGGTTTAGGGCCGCTTTTATAACCTTCTGTCAAAATTATATCTGTATCATCATCTACCTTTTCAAGTATCTCATCAATAGAACGCTCTTGCTCCAACTGTTCAATCATTGCCATCTTATCCGGTGAAGAAATAGCTACTGTATCAGCTCCAGCTTCTCCATGTTTCCAAGTATCTTTGCCCGGTTTATCTATGTCAAAGCCGTGAACATCATGTTTGATTGTAGCAACTTTATATCCTTGCTGTTTTAGTTCGGAGATAAGTCCGCAAACCATCGTAGTTTTACCACTCTTAGATTTTCCTACAATTGAAACAACTGGTTTTGTCAATTAAATTATCCCCTTTCCAATACTTTAATAATATCACCCGGCTTTACAGGGCCAGCTCTATCTATTCTTGCGAATATACCTTCTCTTGGCATAACACAATCTCCTGCTTGATAATAGATAGCACATCTATCATGACACTCTTTGCCGATTTGGGTCACTGTCAATTCTGCTTGTCCTCCTACTAGAAGTTTAGTGCCAATTGGAAGATTAACTAAATCAATATCCTTAGTAGTTAAGTTTTCCGCAAAATCACCAGCTTTTACATTAAATCCTTGACTCCGCATTTTCTCTATACTTTCATCAGCTAATAAACTTACCTGTCTGTGCCAATCACCTCCGTGGGCATCGCCTTTCAAACCATATTTTTTTTGTAAAAAACCTTCTTCCACAGTTTTTTTTCGTTCTCCAGTTTGTTCACTAATACAAACTGCCACTATTTTACCCAATTGTCCTTCCAAAACCTTTTTATCCGCCAATTTGACTCATCCCCCTTGCCGAACGATTAGCTTGTAATTCACCTTCGGTACCCACCATATTAATGTTATGATTTTTGGGTTTTGTCTCTAAACTCCGCGCTAATAATTCCTGAATAGCTTGTTCAGACTCTAAATGCCCTGTGATATCCAATTCTTTATCAGAGAATAAACAGGATTTTAATTTTCCGTCAGAAGTAAGTCTTATTCTATTACAGGTATCGCAAAAATGGTCGCTAATCGCTGAAATAAAACCTAATTTCCCTCTAGCACCTGCTAGTTTATAATAACTAGCAGGTCCACTCCCCTGTTTTGAATCAGTAAGAGACAATTCCCCTAATTCTGAGCAGATATCTCTGATTTGTTTACTTGATAAATATTTTCCAGACCAGTTATTACTCTCTCCTACTGGCATATATTCTATAAATCTAATTTCCAAAGGCTTATAGTAAGTTAGTCTGGCAAAATCCTTGATTTCATCTTGATTCATTCCTTTAATAACTACAACATTAATTTTAACTGGTGTTAAGCCTGTTTCAATAGCTTTATCTATCCCTCGAAATACCTGATTCATCCCATCTACACCAGTGATTTCATAAAATTTAGTTTGTTTTAACGTATCAAGACTAATATTGACTCTATTTAAGCCGGCACTGTATAAGTCGTCAACTTGTTCAGCTAATAAAATTCCATTAGTTGTTAAAGATATATCATTAATAGTAGGTAACTTAGAAATAGACTTTACTAAGTCAGAAAAATCTTTTCTCACAAGTGGCTCACCACCAGTAAAACGGACTTTAGAGACTCCCATATCAACTGCGGCTTTGGTTATTTTTTCAATATCTTCAAAACTCAATATGTCATGATGATCTAACTTCTCTACACCCGAAGGGGGCATACAATAAAAACAGCGCAAATTACATCTGTCTGTAATAGAAATTCTCAAATAGTCAATTTTCCTTCCGTAACTATCCAATGAAGTATTAATCTTATTGGTCATTTAAAAACCTCCTAAAAATAAACATCAACTGCTTGGAGACAGTTGATGTTTGTTCTCCTTTCCAAGCATGGGAGGAAATAAAG
>CAZKUS010000018.1:0-16764 GCA_964556025.1 uncultured Clostridia bacterium
ATGATGTTGCAAGAGACCGTTATATCTATTATGCTTTGGGATTATTTTTTGTGTTAATGCTGGCAACTGGTGGAGTTGTAGGATTGAAAACAATTTTGACTTTAATATTTACCGGTTTTATGATCGTGCAAGTACTGCTGCCATTAATTTTAGAAGGTTACAATCCACTGATTATAAGTGTAGTTGTGAGCGTTTTTGTAGCTGTGATTACTTTAACTGTTATAGGGGGATTAAGTAAAAAAACCTTGGTAGCAGTACTAGGAACGGTGGGTGGATTGATTATAGCGGGAAGTCTAGCCTTATATATAGGGCATCAGGCTTCTTTAACTGGATTATCAAGCGAAGAAGCGCAGATGCTGCAATTTGCTGATCAAATAGAGTTAGACTTACAAGGGCTACTGTTTGCAGGTATAATTATAGGCGCTTTAGGGGCTGTCATGGATATTGGCATGAGTATAGCTTCGGCTTGTCATGAAATGGTAGAAATTAATCCCAGAGTCAAACCTGGTGAACTAATGCGGTCAGGAATGAATGTAGGTAAAGATATTATGGGTACCATGTCCAACACCTTGATACTGGCTTATACCGGAAGTGCTTTACCCTTATTGTTACTACTGTCTATGCAGGATATGTCATATGTGGAAATTATAAATATGGATCTAATGGCAACAGAGATTATAAGAGCTTTGGCAGGCTCTATTGGTTTACTAGTAGTTATACCTATGACATCTGTGGCTTCTGGATTACTATTTATGCCAAGTCGCAAAAGGAGGAGGACTTTAGATGATTAATGAAGAACCTGTGACTTTGGATCCCCAATTACAAGATAAATACGAAAACCTGAAAAACTTTTTATCACAAATTGATAGTGCTATTATTGCTTTTTCTGGTGGTGTAGATAGCACCCTATTGTTGAAAGTAGCGAAAGATGCTATAGGAGGTGATGTTCTTGCGGTCACATCATCTTCTGAAACTATACCTGAGCGCGAACTGAAAAAAGCGCGTGACCTAGCTGCTTCCATTGGGGTTGAACATGAAGTTATATATACTAAAGAATTGCAGGTAGAAAGTTTTCGTACCAATCCGCCTGACAGGTGTTATTATTGTAAACGGGAATTATTTACTGATTTATGGGAAATTGCCAATAAGCGTAATATTTCTGCTGTTTTTGATGGTTCTAATTATGATGATATAGGCGATCATCGCCCGGGTTTGAAGGCGGCCTCATCTCTGCAAGTATCCAGTCCTTTACAAGAGGCCGGTTTAACTAAACAAGAAGTAAGAAAGCTATCCAAGTTTTTTAAGCTCCCTACTTGGAACAAACCTGCCATGGCTTGCTTATCTTCTCGCTTCCCTTATGGGGAAGAGCTTAGTAAAGAGAAGATTGAAAGAGTAGAACAGGGAGAAGATCTATTGGAAGAACTGGGATTTTCTCAATTTAGGCTGCGTTATCATGGGGAGATGGCTAGATTAGAGCTGTTACCGGAAGAATTTGATAAATTACTATCAAATAGAGAGCAGGTATTAAATAAACTTATTGACTTAGGTTTTAACAGAGTAACGTTAGACTTAGCGGGTTATCGAAGTGGCAGCATGAATGATGAGTTATAGATAGAATACAAAGAATAGGGGCTTATCCCAGATGGCATTAGACCTTTTTGGGAAAGCCCCTTTTTAAAGGTTTCTCTGTTTGGAAGTTTTAGATGTATCAAACTTAAGTATTTAAGTGAGATTAATATTTTATTACTATCAACAACAGGATATAACAGCGCCTTTGCAAGATTATTGCTTGCTGTATTCACTGGAAACTATTTGATACACTTCTTTGATAGGTAAACTATGTTGATTGGCTAGTGATTTCACACTTTCGTATTCAGGAGCCCAGTTGTAAATTACACCATCTTTCATTCCTAATTTGAATGTAGCTTCTCCCAAAGAAGTGTCGATTTGAGTTGTGCATCTATTTAGCTTAACTCGGTCCATAAGACAGCTTCTGATTCCCAAAGTAGTAGTGTAGGAGAACATGATTTCTCTAATTTCATCTATCTTGTTAGGGGGACAAATTACTTCCACCATGGTTCCTGGTCTCTGTTTTTTCATCTGACATGGTGTAAACCAAACGTCTAAAGCACCATATCTGTAAGCTTTATCCATAAAATCAGAGTAAAACTCGGGATTCATATCATCTAAATTGGCTTGTAATAAATAAATTCTGTCTGATATAGCAGTTTGTTCAATTATTTTTTTTTTATCTTCACCGTGATGGTGGTGATGGGAAAATTCTTTTGTATTGTGTTGATATCCCATAATGCCTCTCAACATGTTCGGGTGCTGAAAACTTTGATTACCGGCACCATATCCAATATTACTAATATTCATGGCAGGGCAAGGGCCAAAGTCTTTTGATAAACTTGCAATGAAGCTTGCTCCAGTAGGTGTGCATAGTTCGCCTGAAATTCCTTGGGAATATACGGGGACTTGGCGCTTAGATAAAATTTCTAAAGTGGCAGGTGCTGGTACAGGTATTTTTCCGTGTTGACAATTTATGAATCCAGTTCCTGTGTGAACTGGTGAAGATATGACTTTATCCACACCTAACAGCTCTAACCCTACAGCACAACCAAAAATATCGATGATAGAGTCCATTGCTCCTACTTCGTGGAAATGTACCTTGTCTGGGGTTGTTCCGTGCACTTTAGCCTCGCTTTCAGCTAAATTAGTGAATATAGACTCTATGTAACTGATGACTGTGGAACTGAACTCACCTGATTCAGCTAATTCCATAATATCTTGCAAATGTCTATGAGCGTGTTCTTCTGGAACCTTGACGTGTACTTTTGTTCCTGTGATACCGTTATAGCTAACCTGTTCTTTACTGAGTTGAAACTCTGGTAATGATAGTTTTCTTAAAGGTGTTTCTATATCAGATAATGGAACTCCCATATCTACGAGCATTCCTAAAAACATATCACCTGAAATTCCTGAAAAACAGTCCAAATACAATATTTTTGACATATAGAACACTCCTCATTTTGTTTAAATTTGAAAGTATTAAATCAAACTGATTTACTAGTTAAACGGCTGATTAGAGCGGCTTGATAACCGGCGCCAAATCCGTTATCAATATTAACTACTGATACACCCGTGGCGCAGCTATTTAACATGGTAAGCAAAGCGCTTAAACCGTTAAAGCTAGCTCCATAACCGACACTGGTAGGGCATGCTATCACAGGTGAATCAACTATTCCACCTACCACACTGGCCAAAGCACCTTCCATTCCGGCAGCCACTACAACACAGCTAGCTTTTGATAGTTCTTCGGTATGATGTAATAATCTGTGGATTCCAGCAACTCCAACATCGTAAAATTCATCCACAGGAGCTCCCATTATTTTAGAAGTTTCTACTGCCTCCTTAGCCACAGGCAAATCAGATGTACCTGCCGATACTACTGCTACTTGTCCATATTCAGGGTTGGGTGTTTGACAGTTCTGTGTTTGGTAAACAATAGTTTGTGCTAGCTCATTATATCTTGCTTGTGGTGTATACTTTTTGACAGATTCATAAACTGTTTTATCAGCTCTAGTGGCCAAAACTCTGTCATTTTTATCTGTCAGGCGGCTGAAAATTTCAGAGACCTGTGCGGGGGTTTTCCCTTGACAAAATACGACTTCAGGGAAGCCTTGACGAACACTCCTGTGATGGTCAATTTTGGCAAATCCAATATCTTCAAAGGATTGTCGATGAATTTTGGAAATAGCAGTGTCTGGGTCTAGATTATTTTGGTAAACTTCATTTAAAACAGTACGTAATTGGTTTTGATCCAAACTATTCACCTCTCATACTAAATATTTTTATTCACATTATCACTAAAAAGTGGTTAATTCCACTGTTTGGAAGTTTAGGTGTATCAAACTTAAGCATCTTGAGTGAAATTAATAATTTTATTGCTATCAACATTCAATTTTAACTGATCCATCTTGTTAACTTAAGTCAATTATAGGTTATTTATAAAATTGGGTCAATTAAAAGGAAAATGGCAGAATGTGTAGAACAACGTAGAGAATCCTAATGTAATAAAGGAAGTGGTTAGAATGACTGAAATAAAAAATATAAATCCTGACCATCCTGAACCAGAATTTATTAAGAAAGCTGCAGAGATTTTAATTGGTGATGGTCTAGTGGCGTTTCCCACAGAAACTGTATATGGTCTAGGTGGCAACGGTTTGAGTTCTCAAGCTATAACGAAAATTTTTCAAGCGAAAAATCGTCCTATGGACAATCCAGTAATACTTCATTTACATTCAGTTGTCCAAGCAGAAGAACTGTGTTATCCCCCAGATGACTTTTTTCTATTGGCAGAAAAATTTTGGCCTGGTCCTTTAACCATGGTCATACCGAGGAAAAACATAGTTCCCTACGAAGCTTCTGGTGGTCTAGAAACAGTAGCTGTAAGGATGCCTGACAATCAAGTGGCTTTGAAATTGATAGAAACTGCTCAACTCCCCTTAGCTGCTCCTAGCGCTAACTTATCGGGACGCCCCAGCCCTACTTCGGCTCAACATGTAAGCATTGATTTAAGGGGTAAAATAGACATGATTTTGGATGGGGGCACCACAGGTGTGGGCTTAGAATCTACAGTTATTGATTTATCACAATATCCTTATCAAATTTTGCGACCAGGGGGTATTACTTGGGAAAATTTAAAGTCAGTTTTGGATGTACATTTAGCTTCAAATATGCCTGCTGAGACGGATCTTTCTAATCAAGAGGGAGAAGGGGCAGGAAAAAAGTTGCAAAGTGAAGAAGTTCATATTAAAGAAGATTCTGTTAAATCACCAGGTTTGAAATATACGCATTATGCACCTAAAGGAGAATTGTATTTAGTAGAAACCGGTGATTCACACTTTGCTGCTGATTTTCAAAAGTATTTAGATAAATTTATTAAATCAGGGGATAAAACAGGAGTACTGCTTACTAAGGAAATGATGGAATGTGATATAGATTTATCAGGTGTAGAATATTATCGTTTGCTGGGTAGTGAGGATAATCTTAATGAGATTGCCCATAACATTTATGATGCGCTGAGAGATATGGACTGTCATGGTGTAGACAAAATACTCTGCCCAACTTTCAATACTCAAGGGATAGGTTATGCAGTAATGAATAGACTTTTAAAAGCTTCTCACGGTCGTATTTTGAAATAATATTAACTCAGGGGTGATGTATTATTACCATTAAGGTGTTATTTGTATGTACTGGAAATACCTGCCGCAGTCCTATGGCAGAATGGTTGTTCAATCAAAAAGTGAATCATCGCGGTTTATCAGGGTATCTTTGTGCAGAATCGGCGGGAATATCAGCTGTAGATGGTTTCCCCCCTTCTGAACAAACTATTCAGGTAATTGCAGACCAGGGCGGCGATCTATCGTCACACAAGTCACAACCTGTTACTACAGACCTAATCAGTCAATTTGATGTGATTTTAACGATGACCCGAGAACAAGAACAGTACATAAAAGAAGACTATACACAAAGCATTAAATCAGGTGACGGGTCTTTAGCTTATGGCAAAAAAAACATAATGGGCGAATCAAATGGTAGTGTACCTGATAGTCCCCAATTGTTCCTTTTGGCTGATTATGCCAACAAAGCTCAGCGGGAACTGGTAAGTAGTAACAGCTATAATTATTTTGTCTATGAAGATGCAGCAGATATTGAAGAGATAAATGATGTTAAAGATCCCATAGGAGGATCTTATAGAGATTACAAATTTGTCTTTTCACAGCTTGATCAGTTGACTGAAATTGTTGTAGCATATTTGGAATACACTATTGAGCGATGAGTGACAGAGCTACAGAGTGGAAGGAGGCTACTTGATGAATAACTCAACTGAAAATTCCAGTAGTCATATATCTTTAAAAGTAGTGATGATGATCATGGTTTCGGTTATAGCTATTATACCTTTAATAGTTTCTGCTTTGCTATTAGAAGCACAAGATACATTAGAGATTAGTTTTTGGCAGATAGGTATAATTGTTGCTACAGTGTTGATATTGATTGGTTTAGCGTATTCATACTTAAAAATACGTATTTTAAATCCCTTGGCTCAATTATTGGATGCATGTTATCAAGCTTCTCAAGGGAATTTATTGAAAACAGTTGAACCACAATCTAGGATCGATGAAATTCGTCAAATAGAGTTGGGAATGGGTCAGCTTTTGGGCTCGCTTAGGCAGATGGTAGGAAAAATTCAAGTATCAGCTGAACAGACACAGGAATATGCTAAAAGTCTAGCTTTAGGAATTGGAGAGGCAAATGAAGCTATTAATCAAATTGCTACAACAGTGAATGATATTTCTTCCGGTGCTGAAGAACAGTCTCAATCTACAGATCAAACTTTACAAGGAGTGAATGAAAGACTGACTCAGGTCGCACATATAGCGGGCAATGCACAGGAGGCTCAAAAATCTACCGAGCATATGGAGCAGGTAATAGAGAGTAGTAGCGCACAAGTGGAAAAGCTGATTAACTCCTCTAAAGAAACAGCGGAAAACAATGAACAGGCTCGGGAAATGATTAAGAGATTAACAGATGAAGCTGAAAAAATTACTGAAATAGTAAAAGTTGTCACTGATATATCGGAACAAACTCATTTGCTGGCTTTGAACGCTTCAATAGAAGCAGCGAGAGCGGGGGGGTCTGGTCAAGGATTTGCTGTGGTAGCTCAAGAAGTGAGAAATTTGGCTGAAGAATCAGGAAAATCTGCTCAAGAAATTACCAACTTAATTTATCGGGTGAAAGAGATGGTTTCTGAAACTGATCAATTTATGGAGCAAAGCTTAGATAGTGCCAGGCAAGGTGCAGATTATGCCGATAGTGCCAATAGTGCTCTTCAAGATATCGTTGGATCTGTACAAAATGTGACTAGTACAGTTGTAGAGGTACAACAAGGAGCTGAAAATCTCAAAAATAGCATTCAACAAGTTCAAGAAAATGTACAGAAAATCAATGAAATTGCTCAGAGTAATGCCGCTGGTGCAGAAGAGACAGCTGCAGCTACTGAAGAACACACTGCAACCATGGATGAAATGACTAATTACTCCAATAATCTAAGCAGTATATCCAATGATTTGTTACAACAAGTGAACGAAACCTTGGCGAAAAAAGAAGTTGTGCAAGAATATCAAGAAAAAATAGATGAGCTGAGATCAAGTTTGTCTAATATTGTTGAAAAGCTAAGTGGGCAACATGTCGATCAACAGATTCATACTCCTATTATGGAAGAAATAAAACAAAACTTAAATTTGGATATGGCCTTCACTACAGATAAACAAGGTAACATTGTATACATTAGTGAGGATGTGGGAGTGACCGAAGTATCTTATCGTCCCTGGTATAAAGAAGCTATTACTGGAAAAGAATTTATATCAAGTATCTATATTTCACAAGCAAATAATCGCCCTTGTGTAACTGTGAGTCTTCCGTATTATGATAATGATAATAATGTCGTAGGCGTAATCGGTGCTGATCTACAGTTATGATAATTCCATCATAATATGAAACAAGTTAAGTTATTGAAAGGAGATGTATATGACGGATCATAATGACAAACAAAAAAAGTTTGTAAATGGATTGATTTTAGGAGTGGCTAGTGACCATGGTGGCTATGATCTGAAACAAGAAATTGTAGCTCATTTGCAAGATCGTGGTTATCAAATTCAAGATTTCGGCTGTTATGGAAAAGAATCCGTGGATTATCCTGATTATGCTGAAAAATTGACAGATCATCTCGTGAATGGCAAAGTACACTATGGTGTGTTAATATGTGGTACAGGACAAGGAGTGGCAATTAGTGCTAATAAAGTACCAGGAATAAGGGCTGCTGTATGTCATGATTGTTTTTCTGCTAAAATGACTAGAGCTCATAATAATGCTAATGTATTGACAATGGGACAACGAGTTATTGGAACTGGTTTAGCTTTGGAAATTGTAGACAGCTTTTTGGCTACAACTTTTCAGGGTGGTCGTCACGCAAAGCGTGTTGATAAAATTACCAAAATAGAACATAAATATTCTGACAAGGGGGAGTAAATATGGAAAATGTAAAAAAAACTGATCCAAGCGTGTATTCTTGGATTCAAGAGGAAGCGGATCGTCAGGAACGAGGGATTGAGCTAATTGCTTCTGAAAACTTTGCATCAAAAGCTGTTATGGAGGCTCAAGCTAGTGTACTTACTAATAAGTATGCTGAAGGGTACCCGAATCGTCGTTACTATGGCGGCTGTCAATTTGTTGATAAAGTAGAAGAATTGGCAATCAGTCGAATCAAAGAGATATTTGGAGCGGATCATGCCAATGTACAGCCCCATTCTGGAGCATCTGCTAATATGGGAGTCTATCTGGCTGCTTTGAAGCCTGGAGATAATGTATTGGGTATGAGTTTGGATCATGGTGGTCATTTAACCCATGGCAGCCCTGTCAACATATCGGGTAAGTATTTTAACTTTTACCATTACGGTATTTTAGAAGATACTGGAAAGATTGATTTTGATAAAGTCAGGGAACTTGCCAAAGAGCATCGCCCGAAGATGATAGTAGCTGGGGCTAGTGCTTACCCTAGAACTATATATTTTGAAGCTTTTAGAAAAATAGCAGATGAAGTAGGTGCTTATTTGCTTGTGGATATGGCCCATATAGCTGGATTAGTAGCAGCAGGTTTGCATCCAAATCCAGTACCTCATGCTGACTTTGTGACTACTACAACTCATAAAACTTTGAGAGGTCCCCGAGGTGGAGTGATACTTTGCAAGGAAGAACATAAACGTAAAATTGACAAAGCTGTTTTCCCAGGTTTACAAGGTGGTCCCCTGATGCATGTGATAGCATCAAAAGCTGTTAGCTTTCAAGAAGCTTTAACTACTGAATTTAAAGAATACCAAAGACAAGTGATTTTAAACGCCAATGCTTTGGCTGATGAACTGGTAAATTTAGGCTATGACTTGGTTACTGGTGGGACTGATAACCATTTGATGCTGGTGGATCTTCAGAAAAAAGATGTCACAGGGAAAGCTGCTGAGCAAGTTCTGGATAGTGTAGATATTACAGTTAATAAAAATGCTGTACCTAATGATCCTCAAGGACCTTCTGTAACTAGTGGGCTTAGACTGGGAACTCCTGCTGTGACTACGAGGGGCTTTGGGGAAGAAGAGATGAAAGAGGTAGCACAGTTATTGGATAGTGTTATTACAGGTTTAGAAGATCAAGATAATTTGGATAAGTGTAAACAGCAAGTAGAAGATCTGTGTAAGAGATTCCCGCTTTATAAATAGTAATTTGATTTCGATTGTATTTAATACTATATTTGGGTATTGTTATAAGTTGAGTGTTAATAATGAAATATAACAATTCCATATTTAAAACTATACTGAGGAGGTATTTTTGTGAGTAAACTTCACATAGTAGATCACCCCTTGATTCAGCACAAGTTAACTTTTATCAGAGACAAAGAAACGGGCTCAAAGACTTTTCGTGAATTGGTGAATGAAGTGTCCATGTTAATGGCATATGAAGTTACAAGAGAGCTCCCTACAGAAGAGTATGAAGTGGAAACACCTATAGGGCCTGCTAAAACTCAAGTGTTATCCGGTAAAAAACTAGGGTTAGTACCGATTTTGCGAGCTGGTTTAGGTATGGTAGAGAGTGTTAGAGACTTAATACCTGCGGCACGAGTTGGACATATAGGAGTTTATCGGGACCCAGAGACGTTGCAACCTGTGGAGTATTACTGTAAATTACCTCAAGATATCCATGAACGAGAACTTATCGTATTAGATCCCATGTTGGCTACTGGCGGTTCTGCTAAGGCCAGTATCCAATTTATCAAAGACAGGGGAGGAACTAATATCAGATTTATGTGTATAAATGCTGCTCCTGAGGGTGTTGAAGCATTACAAAAAGCACATCCAGATGTGGATATTTGGACCTGTGCAGTAGACGAAAAATTAAATGAAAAAGCTTATATTGTGCCTGGATTGGGTGATGCTGGTGACCGGTTGTTCGGTACCAAGTGATGTGTATGCGGCCTGATTGGGACAGTTATTTCATGGAAATAGCAGGAATAGTAAAAAAAAGATCTACTTGTTTAAGGCGCCAAGTGGGAGCTGTTATAGTTAAAGAGCGAAGAATATTAGCAACTGGTTATAATGGTGCTCCACAAAATTTAGCTCATTGTAGTGAAACTGGATGTTTAAGACAACGCTTACAAGTTCCTTCTGGCGAAAGACATGAAATTTGTCGCGGTCTCCACGCGGAACAGAACGCTATTATTCAATCAGCATTACACGGGGTGACAACTAAGGGTAGTGTGGTTTATACTACTGATTTCCCCTGTTCCTTGTGCGCAAAAATGCTCGTTAATGCAGGAGTAGTTGAAATTGTGGCTCAAAAAGACTATCCCGACGAACTATCTAGAGAAGTCCTAGCAGAAGCTGGTATAATAGTCAGGAGGTATGGAGATGACCAGTCACCGGATAATTAGTGTATTTGGCACTCGACCTGAGGCAATTAAAATGGCCCCCTTAGTTTCAGCCATTGAAAAATCATCAGAACTGTCCTCGTCTGTAGTAGTGACTGCCCAACACCGGGAGATGTTGGACCAAGTTTTAGATCTGTTTGCTATTGAGCCCTCATATGATTTGGATATTATGAAATCTCGCCAAACTTTATCTCAAATTACTACTAATGTACTATTGAGACTTGATGAAATTATAACTGAATTACAGCCAGATTTACTTTTAGTCCATGGTGATACTACTACTACGTTTTCAGCTGCATTATCAGCGTATTATCATCAGGTTCCTATAGGTCATGTAGAAGCTGGATTAAGGACAGGAGATAAATATGCCCCCTTTCCCGAAGAAATGAATAGGGCATTGGTAGGCCCTTTGGCAGATTTACATTTTGCACCTACAGACAAAGCTAAAAATAATTTACTTTCAGAGGGAATAAGCTCTGAAAAAGTATTTGTCACTGGTAATACTGTGGTAGATGCTCTAAAAGCTTCTGTCCGAGAAAACTATAGCTTTCAAAACCAAGATTTGGCAGTTATAAATTTACCTACATTAAATGAATCGGGGCTGTACGGTCAGAAATTACTTACATTGGAGGTCCATAGACGGGAAAATCGAGGAGTCCCCATGGAAAATATTTTTTTAGCTGTTAAAAAATTGTTAAAAGATTTTCCGGATTTAACGGTTGTTTTTCCAGTGCATCGCAGTCCTGATGTACAAGAGCCTGCCCAAAGATTTTTTGCCGATGAGAATAGGGTGATTTTAACTGATCCCTTACCGACCAGAGATTTTCATAATCTAATTGCCAGAAGTACAGTGATTTTAACGGATTCAGGTGGTATTCAGGAAGAAGCGCCTTCTTTCGGTGTTCCTGTCTTGGTTACCCGAGAAAAAACAGAGCGAGAAGAAGGGTTACAGCAGGGAACCGTAATATTAACTGGTACTAGTGAATCAAGAGTTTATCAAAACACAAAACAATTACTCTCTGATGAAAGAAGTTATAGAGCGATGCGAGATAGGCAAAATCCTTACGGTGATGGCCATGCTTCTGATAGGATAGTATCGGCGATCGAATACTTTTTAGGGGTCAGAAAAATGCGCCCTAGCGATTACGAAATTAGCCCGGTGTAACAACCGGGCTATAATTATTTTTGGTCAAGCTTGTCCATTATTTGTTGTCCGGTGGGAGTAGTAGCTAACCCCCCTTCAGCAGTTTCTCTCAAAGCAGGTGGGATGCTTTTACCAATCTCGTACATGGCTGAAATAACTTCATCTGCAGGGATTACGCTGGGGATACCTGCTAATGCCATATCAATAGACGTTAAGGCCTGGGCTACCGCCATAGTATTTCTTTTTTGACAAGGTACTTCTACTAAACCTGCAACTGGATCGCAAACCAATCCTAAAATTCCTTTTAAACTAATGGCTACAGCGTTCAAAACTTGTTCAGGGGTTCCTCCTAGCATCTCTACAGCTCCAGCTGCAGCCATGGCACTACCTACACCGCATTCGGCTTGACAACCACCTTCGGCTCCTGCTAGGGTAGCATGTTCAGATACTACGATACCTACACCCGAAGCAGTAAACATGGCATTGCAAATTTCTCGATTATCGCAGTTTCGTTCTTCACCAATAGTGATTAACACACCGGGGATTATACCACATGCTCCGGCAGTAGGTGATGCTACAACTTTTCCCATAGAAGCGTTTACTTCGGATACCGCTAAAGCTCTAGCAAGGGCTTTGCTAGTTAGGTTTCCCGAGACAGGGGTATTCTTAACCATATACTCTTCAAGCTGTTTTCCTTCACCGCCTATTAACCCACCTAAAGAAGTTTGGGGATTTTGCAATCCTTGAGCTATAGATTCCTGCATAACTGTCAAATGCTTATCCATTTCTGTCTCTAGCACTGTAATTTCAAGTTCAGAATTTTGGTTTTCGTATTTTTTTATCAGCTCCGAAATTGGGACTTGATATGTGAGTGATAAATTTGCCAATTCTGTCAAAGTATTAAATTCAACTTCAAAGTTGTTTTTCTTAATTGAATCTGAATTATTACTCATTTAACATTCCTCCTGCTTGGTATTAATAATTTTACAGTATCTATATCCATTACTAATATACATTAATGTTAATATCCAATAAGAATAGCAATAATCTTTAAATCATGTTTTATTGTATAGGCATGATTACTCTAATTTGTTCTATATCAGGATCTTCTCTCAGCTGCTCTTTAATATCTGTCGGAATAGCTTGATCAGTTTCTACAATTAAAGATGCTAACTTGCCTTTGCGAGTTCTAGAGACCTGCATGTAAGCTATGTTGATGTCTTTACTGGAAATGGCTTTGGTAACACGATATACAATTCCCGGCCGATCAGTATGTTTAGTAATTAATGCATGAAACTGTCCTGATAAATTTACTTGAAAATCATCTACTTTGGAAATAATAATACGGCCACCACCTATAGAAGAACCGGTAATTGAAATAGAATGACCATCTTTGTCTTTCAGATTTACTTGACATGAATTAGGGTGTTCACCCGGGAGCTCTAATGCTTGAAAAGTAAAGCTTAAATTTCGATGATCTGCTAATTTTTTAGCATTTTTTAAATCATGATTTTCGGGTTCTAACCCTAAAACTCCTCCTAAAATCGCCAGTTCTGTCCCATGACCGAATCTAGTTTTCTGAAAAGAATCGTGTAAATAAATGGTTGCCTGTTTAGGCTCATTTTGAAGCATCTGCCTGGCCATTCCCCCTAATCGGCAAGCTCCTGCAGTATGAGAACTAGAAGGCCCTATCATGATAGGGCCCAAAATATCGAACACACTAGTAGACGACATATTATCACCTTCCTCTTTTATCTGAAGTATTGAAATTTAATAATGATTACTTGATAATTTTACTACTTATATGGTATCTTATCCTAAAAGTAGTTATTTGAAAAGATAAAAAAATATAGGGAGGATTTTCACATAGCTTGTAGAAGGTGATTTTATTGGTAGCGAATTGTTTAAAACTACCTTAATTGCTACTTTTGACTTTAATCCTACTGTTGGATTGCTAAGATGTACTATTAACCCTACACAAGACTCGTTTAATCGAAGAGTTTAGCTATCAACAACAGAACATAACAGCGCCAAAATTAAAAAAGATTTACTATCTTGAAGTGTTCTAAAGGATATGATACAATAATCACAATGATTTTGACATAATAAAGTTTTATGCTCAAAATAGCTGGAAGGTGATAATTTATTTGGAACAACATGAAGTATCTTGCTCTTATTAGTCAAGTTGGTATAGTGATTATTACTCCTACAGTAGGCGCTTTTTTTATTGGCCGATATTTGATTGATAAAATCGGGATCGGTGAAGGCTTCATGATATTGTTTGCCTTATTGGGACTTTTTGGAGGGTTCGTTAGTGCTTACAAATTGCTTATGAAATGGTGACAAACATGAGACAAGTATTAACATTAAAGATAAGTATTATAAAGAAAGTCGCGTTGCTGGCGGTAGTGATTGTGTTAATCGCATATTTATTTGGGTATGCTAACTTTGCCTTTGGATTTTTATATGGTGCAGTTCTGGCTGCTTTAAATTGGTTATTGTTAGCTAATACAATAGAAAAATCTACTACATATAATCCTAGGAAAGCACAGTTTTTCGCAGTTTTTCATTATTTGGTGCGTTTAACGATAATCTTTATTGCTATTTACATTGCAGCAATGCGACAAGATATGCATGTGTTAGGTCCAATTTTGGCATTACTTTTGCCTAAAGTGGTAATTTTTTGGGAATATGTTGTTAGTGATTACATTACACGTTACTTTAATCGCTACACTAAAGGATGAGAATTGTTTTTTTAAGCGAGTGACCACAAAAATCATACAACTTGTTAAAGAAAGGAGGACTATCTATTGGAAACAGATTTTGCTCCTCAGGTGATGTTTGAAATTTTTGGAATTCCTGTTACAGAAACTGTTACCACCACTTGGGGGATTATGGCTGTGATGGTAATAGTTTCTTATATTGTTACTAGAAACTTAGAGAAAATACCTACAGGGTTTCAAAATTTTATGGAACTTTTGTATGATGGTATTATCTGGTTAGTTGATAGTACCATGGGTAAAAATGGGCGCCCTTATATGGCATACATTGGCACTTTAACTATTTATCTAACAATAGCAAATCTGATGGGTTTAATAAGTATTCGTCCACCCACTTCTGACCTGAATGTACCACTGTCTTTAGCTCTATTAACTTTTATTTTAGTGCATGCCTCTGGAGTTAAAACTAAGGGTCTAGGGCGCTACTTAAAAAGTTTTGCTGAACCTATACCATTTTTATTACCGCTCAATATAATTAGTGAATTATCCCAGCCAGTTTCTTTAGGATTTCGTCTGTTTGGTAACATGGTAGCGGCTTTTATAATTATGTTCTTGCTTTACTCATTTGCTCCAATTATCATACCGATCATTCCACATATGTACTTTGACATATTTGCTGGCATCCTACAAAGCTTTATTTTTGTAATGCTCACTATGACATATGTTTCAATCGCGATGGAATAATCAATTTTGTGCCCAAATAACAAGGGGGTGGAAACCTTGGCAGAAAATACAGATTTTATTAATGCCTTTATTTCTTGGTTAATGGAATTTGAACCTACTGTTCTTATAATGGCTGGTACTGCTATCGGAACAGGCCTTGCGATGGTAGCAGGCATGGGTGCTGGAATTGGTCAGGGTTACGCAGCTGGGAAAGGTGCTGAAGCTGTAGGCTTTAACCAGGAACAGGGACGACAAATTACATTAATCATGCTTATTGGGGCTGCTGTAGCTGAGACGTCTGGAATCTTTGCCTTAGTCGTTGCCTTAATTCTTTTATTCGCAAATCCACTTTTAGGTGTGGAAGCTATGGCTTTAGTTCTAGTTGCCTCTGCTATCGGAGCTGGCCTTGCCATGATTGCAGGTATAGGACCTGGTATAGGCCAAGGTTATGCAGCCGGTAAAGGGGCAGAAGCCATTGGCATTAATCCCAATAAGAGTCGGCAAGTGACCGTTGTGATGCTATTAGGTTCCGCTGTAGCTACCACGTCAGTTATTTTTTCTTTAGTAGTAGCTTTGATTTTAATTTACGCCAATCCCCTGTGGGAGATAGATGGTGCAGTTTTCATACTAGCAGCTTCTACTATAGGGGCCGGTATTGCCATGATAGCAGGGATTGGTCCTGGTATAGGTCAAGGCTATGCAGCAGGTAAAGGAACTGAATCAGTTGGCGTAAGGCCAGAACATCAACCAAATATAGTAAGAGTTATGCTTTTGGGGCAAGCTGTGGGTCAAACTACAGGTATCTACGCATTGATGATTGCACTGGTCTTGTTGTTTGCTAATCCTATATTGGGATTAGCAGGTGTGTAATGATTATTAGATAACATAAAGTACCATTGAAATCACTTATAATTAAGGAGGAATTAATAATGGTAGATGGACAATCTTTAATTCAAGCTGCTAGTGCCATAGGAGCAGGTTTAGCTATGATTGCTGGTATTGGAGCAGGGATAGGTCAGGGATTTGCTGCTGGAAAAGGTGCAGAAGCTGTAGGGCGTCAACCAGAAGCTCAAGGTGATATTATCAGAACTATGCTTCTAGGTGCTGCTGTTGCAGAGACCACTGGTATCTATGCGCTAGTAATTGCTCTGTTGCTGCTATTTGCCAACCCATTGCTATAAGTAGAAAGGGGGTCGAAAGACCTTGGTAGAGTTAAATGCAACATTTTTTTTGACAATAGCTAACATTTTAATTCTGTTTTATTTAATGAAACGCTTCTTTTTTAAACCGATGAGCGATTTTATGGAAAATAGAAGCAATGAGATTAAAGATAACTTAAATAAAGCAGAGCAGGAAAGACAGGAAGCTCAAAAACTTAAAGAGCAGTATGAAGAAAAGCTAGCTGGCGCCAAAGATGAGGCTAGGCAAATCATTAATGATGCTAGAAAGCGGGAAGAAGAAATCATTAAAGAGGCTAAGGTAGATGCTAAACAAGAAGCGGATGATATGATCGCTCGTGCGCGCAAAGAGATTGAAATGGAGCACAAAAAAGCTATGGAATCTTTGAAAACTGAAGTTTCCGATCTGACTGTGCAAATTACAGGTAAAGTGTTACAGGATACTGTAGATGAAGATCAGCA
>CAZKUS010000019.1:0-16637 GCA_964556025.1 uncultured Clostridia bacterium
ATAGATATATCTTACCCGGAATTCCAACAACATTTACAGGCTATCGGAATTGACTGCAAAAAAACAGGAGGGAAATAGCTATTTAAGCTACTTCCCCTCCTGTTTTTGTTCTTTTAATATAGGCTCATTTAAAGTTGAAAATCTTGTCCTGATTGTCAGTTAAGATTTACTGATACGCTTCTTCTAAAGCTTCTACTGCATCTTGTCCGTCTACTGTTTCCATACCGTCTACCCACTCTGCAACTTTGTCTAGATTGTCTCCGATCCACTCATCAGCCACTTCTTCCGGATTTCGTTCTTCATATCCATATTCATAAACCCAACCGTCTACAGTTTCAGCATCCACATCAAATTGTTCGAAATACTGAGCTAATTGTGGGTTATCATCTTCCAAGTCAGAACGTACAATAGTCCCGATTTTCTCGCCATCTCCCCAAATTCCTTCTGGATCATCCAGATATTCCATATCGAAAATAACGTTCATGTAGTGGGGTTCCCAACCACTAAATACTACCCATTCTTCATTCTCAATTTTCTGTTCCACATCAGCCATCATAGCAGCTTCGTTACTTTCCATAATATCCCATTCACCTAATCCATAAGTATCATTTTCAAATGCTTCAATCATGATTTCATTTCCATCATTTCCTGGTTCCAGTCCATAATATGTATACTCAAAATCCTCTGAATAATCAGCCAAGTCTTCTAAAGAAGTCACACCCGCTTCATACACATAAGTTGGAACTGCTGGTGCATAAGCAGCTTCTTCCAAATGAGTTTCCAAGTGGTGAATATCACCTGCATCTAAAGCATTTTCAAGGGGCTCGCCCCAAGTCGCAAACCATGCATCGGCAAAAGCATCAATTTCCCCATCAATCATTCCCTCCAAAATAACTGGTAGAGAATAGTTTTGTAAGTTCACATCATAGCCTAGGTTTTCCAGAATTGCCTGATTAATGTGATTCTTCTGAGTAGAACAAGTCCACTCTACTTTGGCCAATTCAATTTCCTGTTCCTCTTCTTCACAACCTGTAGCTAATCCCCCGAATAACAATCCAGTAATCAAAATACTTGTTAGAACTAATTTCACTTTCATACTCCGATGAACTTTCATTAAATAAGTACCCTCCTCATAATATTATCTTTTATTTTTTCATTCTGTTTATAAAGTATAAACTTTTCAAGCCAAAGCTGCAAAAGTTATGAGCATCCAATTTTGAGCATTACAGTTTCTAATTCACAGTCATCACAACAATCAGACAAGTAAACTCCAAATTTGAGTAATTTACTAGTTGATCAGAGGCAAACAGCAAATCATTCCACCCCTGATCAACTAAGCTAGTAAACTAGAGTAACACCTAACCAATTCATATGTCACAATTACAATTATACACCTAATCAATCAATAATGCACCATTGACTAAAAACAAGATCTGTAGATTCTTTCATATCCTTCAATGTCGATATCGCGAGGGTTACCAACTGTTTGAGGATCGTAGTAAGCTGCTTTAGCTAACCTAGGAATCATATCTTCCGAAACACCTAATTCTCCTAAAGTAGGCACATCTATATCCTCTGTGAGCTGATATACAGCTTCTGCTGACGCTCTTGCAGCTTCATGAAGGTCCATACCATGAGTGTCTACACCGAGTGCATTGGCTATTCTAGCAAATTTATGTGGTTCTCCAATCCAGTTATACTCCATAACAGGAGCTAGTGTAGCTGCTACAGCCTGCCCATGAGGTATAGAGATAATTCCTCCCAAAGTCTGAGTCATTGCGTGTACCGCTCCAGCACTGTCACTTCCGTAAGATACACCTGCCAACATAGCAGACATAGCCATTCCATAACGGGCTTCAATATCCTGTCCATTGGCAACAGCTCGCCTGAGATATTTACCTGCATATTCAATAGCTAATAGTGCAGCTGAATCTGTCATCGGTTGAGAATAATGACAAGTATAACATTCTATAGCGTGACATAGAGCGTCCATACCTGTTCCAGCTGTAATCGCAGGAGGCATTGTCACATGAAGTTCTGGATCAATAATGGTCAGATAAGCAGAAATCAAAGGGCCGCCTGTGTTAAACTTGAATTCTCTTTCTGGGTCTTTAATAACAGCCCACTGTGTAACTTCACTTCCGGTACCTGCAGTAGTGGGCACAGTAACCAATGGTGGTATTCTCTTAGTCATAGGTTTTTTATCTTCAGCAGCTTCATATTCTACCACTGGACCATCATGAGTAATTTCCACACCCATGGCTTTGGCTGTATCCATGGAACTGCCGCCACCGACAGCAATCAATCCATCACAATTTTCTTCTTGATACTTTTTAGTGCCATTGGCTACAGTCTCTAGGTCCGGATCTGCAGTAACTCCATCATAAACGGCGTACGAGTACCCTGCTTTTTCTAAAGTTTCTTCAATAGGTTTAGTTAGGCCTGCATCGATAACACCTTTATCGGCTACGATAATGGGTTTACTAACATTTAATTGCTCCAACTCATTGGCGAGCTCTTTAATAACGCCCAACCCGTGCTTAATTCTAGTAGGTAATACAAATTCATTTCCACTCATTTGCTCAAATCTTAACATTAAAAATCCCTCCTTGAAAAATTGTAACTTTATTATAAGTCAATTCCAATGCAAAAGCATTTGGATATTCACCAGGTCAGTGAATTACCTAAGGCTACATTTATACTAAGTCTGAAATACCTAAAGCCTGTAATTTCGATTCAGTAGGATATCCCTGTTCATCCCAACCTCGATATTTGTAATATTCTTCTAACATTATTCGCTCATCTTCTTGAGTAAATTTATGTCCCTGAGCGGGGCCATCGGGTAATGGTTCGTGAAACCTTTTGGGCAGTTTTTCATCTTTTTTGGTTATTCCCTGTTTGAGATTGAACAGTTTACTTACATTCCATATTCTTTCACCCAACTGATATAAGCGCTGTTCATCAAATTTTTCTCCTGTAGCGCTTTCAAATAATTTAGCGTAACTTTCCTGAGAAATGCCAAAAGTTCCAAAATCACACTTCACAAATGTATCTAAAGCAGCTAAGAAATTTTGGTCACTGGCAACAGCTTCAGCTTTGCCTTCTATCTGGTATCTTTCAAAGGTTTTACCATTGAAAGGTGCTCCACCTACTTCATAATCAATGGGAAAAGCGCGCTGGTGACAAGCCCCACGATCTGCCGTCATATAGGCTAATCCCATACCTGGTGCACCTCTAGGGCCCCAAGCAGGTATATCCATCCCTTTCACATGGCTAGCTCTGTCTTTCGCTTCTTTTCCTAATTCCTCGGCAGCTTTCTTGGTTCCTTTCGCCAACAACTTACCTAACGTACCCTGATTGTAAGCTATATCAGTAAGTACGCGGTCGACATTTTCCGATGAACCAAACGCCAATTCGATACCATCACAGTCATCCGAAGAAAGTATCCCTTCTTCAAAACATTCCATAGCAAACCCGATGGTAGAACCGGCAGACATACCGTCCATACCCAGGGCATCACAAAGGTGTAGCAGATAAGCAACTTCCCTAATATCCGATAAACCTAAGTTGGTTCCCATCAATGCAGCGGTTTCATACTCAACTATATCTGAATGAGTACCCTTGTGCTTACCATCTCTAATCACACCTACTTTACTGCATCTGATAGGACATGAAGCACAGCCCTCATCTCTAAGCCAGATCTGTTTATTTTGAGCTTGATTTGATAAACCATCAGGGTTAAATGTCCCTCTTTGATAATTATTCACTGGCAATAAACCTTCACTATGAGCAAACCACAGCGTGGGAGAAGTTCCGGATTCTGTCAGTTCAGTCACTTCTTCAGAGCTCTGTAATTCACTATTTGCCCTCTTTATAGCTGCGTCAAAAGCGTCTTCATCATATACTCCGATAGTATTAGTTCCAGCCACAGAAATAGCTTTTAACTGTTTACTTCCCATAACCGAACCAATACCACCTCTCCCGGCATGGCGGTTGTATTCACAAGAAACCAGGGCATAAGGAATTTGATTTTCTCCTGCTTGTCCTATGGAAGCAATTTTTAGCGAATTGTCATTCATATCTTTTTTTATCTGTTTATTAACTTGGAAAGTATCTTTGCCCCAATATTCATCTCCATCTAAAAATTCGACATCATCATTTTTAATGGCAAGCACCACGGGTTTTTTCGATTTACCTCTAATGACAAGAGCGTCAAAACCAGCGTATTTAATTTCCTGAGCGAAGTGCCCTCCATAGTAAGAATCTACATAACCATTAGTAAGTGGAGAAGTAGAAACAGCAACTCCTCGCATGGCAGGTGCAGCTGTACCAGTTAAAGGTCCACCAGCAAAAATAACTGGATTTTCTTCACCGTAAGGATCTACCTGTTGATACGATTTGGTATCATTATATAATAGCCAAGTAGCAAGCCCCTTACCTCCGACAAATAGTTCCTTAATTTCTGGAGAAATTTCCTCTACCCAAGATTTTTGTTCGGATAGATCGATTTTTAGTACTCTATCCATAGCACCTTTATTAGTACCCGTAAAAGTAAAGCTATTTTGTTTTGGCATTAATTTCACCCCTTGAACCTCATCACCCTTTCGCAAATGTTTTCCTTCATCTATAAAAGAAAGGGCTCCTGTAGGACAGTTACTGACACACAACGGTGCTCCTTGACAGAGATCGCATTTATGGGCTTTTCTATCATGGATGACAATCACATCTCTTGGACAGTACTGTTGACACTGTTCACATCCTATGCAGGTTTCTCTGTTGACTACTGGAATACCATCTTGTCTTTCAATAGCAGAAACAGGACAGACTTGTACACAATAAGCGTTTTCACACTGATTGCAAACTATCGGGTCAGAAACCAACCCATCCATTTTATTCTCTATCCACAAACAGGCGAATCTGGGATTGTAACCTCCCATCCAGCGCCTGGAGCATACTAGAGTACAGATAGAACATCCCGTACACAAGTCAAAATCAGACACTAATTGGCGTTTAGTCATTTAATCACCCTTTTAATTATAAAGTTTTTACTTTATATTCTGTATATATTGTACATAAAAAATGACCTACAAGCAATTAAACTGACAGGCCATGACATAGCAGATATAAAAACCATCTATCTGTTCTCTTGTATTTGCGCTTATATATTTTCATTTATACAGTCATTTGTCAAAACACTAAACATCTTAACGAGCAAACAGGAGAATTTAGATAAAAGTGATACTCTATTATCAACAACTAAATACAACGGCTTTCAGTAGTTAATCTACAGGATAATATTCAAATATCTTTCCCGATTCCACAGCATCAGCAAGTTTTCTCAACCAATTATAATATCGTTTTGCTTCCTCTAACTTCTCTAAATCTTTATCCGCTTTAGTTTTTATTTCTTCATTACTACTAGCTTGTAGTTTTTGCAGGTAAGGTTCTACTCTTTTAATGGCATCCATATTCACTTCAATCTCTCTGTACCACATGGTAACAAAAAAATTAAGGAAATGTTTAAAAAAATCGTCTTCACTCTCATATAAATGTTTACGAACACCTTTTTTCCAGACTTTTTTCACCATTTTATTTTTTTCCAGACGTCTTACCCCGGTACTCATACTGGTTTTGCTCATACCCATCTGTTCACGCAATTCATCTAAAGTTTGCGGTTCTTCACTAAAGTATAAGATACCAAATAATTTTCCAATTGACGGCGGGACACCATACAGATCCATAGTTTGAGCTAAGGCTTCGCTCACTTCTGAACGAAGTTCTTCTAGCATTTCTTCCTCTTCACCAAAGCTTTGAGTTGGTCTATTTTCACGATCAGAACCCATTAGCAGATCACCCTCTTTATCCTATTTTTGAATTTGGCTATGTTAAAGTTGAATATGACAGCGAATAAACATAAAAAATGTACAATTTATTTTGTATATTGTTATTGTTGCATATTCTGAATAGTCAATCAAGCAATTTTTAGATATTATTCAAAAATATTATCCGTTAGTTCATAAACAAAATCAGGTACAGCTCCAATTCTCCAGTAAGATACACCAGCAAGATCATATTCTTCTACAAATTTGAACTTTTTAGCTAAACTGCGTTGGTTTTCCATATATATGTAATTTTGCTTACCTTGATCATCCTCAAAACTTATATACGGTACTTGAGCATTATTATCCCACTGCTTCTCCAATTCTAATTCTTCCTTGAAATCATAAATTGAATCTAGATAAGGGTGGGTTATTCTCCATTCCTCTGCTTCAAGATTTTCATTATTTTCGTCATCATTATTATCTTCAGAGTCAGTATCTAAATCACTTTCTTCCAATTCAATGTCTGTATCATCTACAAGATCATCCGTTTCTATTAATGTTTCAGCTTCCATTTCTCTATATCTAACACCTGGCATTCTGATTCCCAAAACTACCTGTTCAGAGTCCACTTGAGATGTGAGATCAGCTATTCCCGCTTCTACCAAGTTTAAGGGTGCCGTAGCACTGGGTTCATTTCTATCATGATAATCATAAGCCATGACCACTAACTTATCGGCGTATTCAGCTAATTCACCATAGTCATAACCTTGATAAATACTGTTGGCCGGTGGTACAGTCAATACCAATTCATGTTGTTCATCCATTTTATCTCTCATGGTTTGTACAAATTCCACATACTCGATTTTAATTTCGGTTATTTCAGATTCCGGCCTATTCCAACCGAGCTCTTCGATATCCAAATTTATACCTTTATAACCTTCTTCTTTCATATTTTCAACCAGATCATCAATTAATTCCTGATAATCTTCAGACAACAAAATATCATCAAATCCATCTTGTTCTTCACGAGCAAACACCGTCATATAACCGCTAAGCTGATTATCTTTTAAATTACTCAACACATCTTGATGGCCTTCAGGTTTGTGGAAACCGTATCTGTCTCCATCTTCTACCAGCTCGCCATCAGATGAAATTTCATACCAGCCCAAATGTACATTGGAATAGAGATCTGTTACAAAGTGTTGCTCTGTCTCTGGGTATGGTGCTCCAAAAAGTTCTGTCCAGCTAGACCTATCACTACTCCCATGGGCGTAAAAACCCGAAAGAGTACCTGTAAGTTCCAGCTCTTCTAACAGCTGTTGATAGTTCAAGTCTGATTCTGCCATTTTAGTATCCTCTGATTCCATATTGATTTCACCATTATTGTAATCTACTCGAGCATCAAAAGTTTCACTGAAAAATCGCAGTGGAACCAATGTTCTCCCATCAATAATCTGCGGTGGTACATCCATTGATTGTTCATCACCATTAATTAAAGCTGTAGATGATCCTACAGTCATTATCAGTTCACGATGAGCAGAGGTAGCAGTAATGCTTTCATCACTAGCCCTCCAGTCAACTTGAACATCCATATTCTCAGCTAATTTTCTGAAAGGTACTAATGTCCTACCGTCTTCAATCACAGGTGAAACCTCAAAGTCCACTTCCTTTCCATCCATGTAAACCACAATATCTTCTTGTGCCCCTACGGACCCAAATGGAATAATACTTAATACCGCTAAAATCAAACTTATTTTCAAAACTATATCTGTCATAGGTTTCTCCCCTCCAATACAAACAAGGTCATTTCAGTAATTCATGATTTCCTACAGAAATTGCCAGGCCGACTTCGGTACCATCAGGAAGTTCTCTGGATGCATAAATTATACCGATAACTTCGTGTTGTTCATTAAATACAGGGCTCCCACTGTGCCCCGGATGTATAGATGACTCTATTTCCATAATCATATGAGGTAATTCCGACATATCTTCTTTGCCTTTAATTTTACCTTCAGCTACCAGTCCACCTATTCCGCGAGGGTTGCCGATAATAAGTACTTCATCTCCATCGGACACTGATTCCTTTGGAGAATCGGCCATATCCAAGTAAGGAAGTTCGTCAGCAGATAAGTCCATAACAGCTATATCAACTCCGGGATGAGGCGAACCCTGCCATTCATCTACAGTAAAGCTATCTTTGCCATCGTGAAAAGAAATGGTCACCTCTTGAGAATCTTCTATTACATGACGATTAGTCAGAATTTTTCCTGAATCGTCTATATTGAAACCGGTTCCTGTTTGCCTCATTGAAAGAGAATCATGTCTACCTGACTCATAACTGTTCACAACTACCACACCTTGCCTTAACTCATCTATCTCCGGGTGCCTGGATAACTCTAAAGATTCTAAATAATTTTCTAAAGGGAAGTTCGCTAAGGTGTTGAATAAGCCTGATAGTACGGTAATGACAAAAATTATTAAAATAAAAGCAGCAAATATTTTCCTAAACTTTCTCACTCTATTTGTATGGTGCGCCTATTCTTCATCCTCTTCTCCAGTCCATTCTTCTTCTAATTTTTCTTCTAGTTCTTCTTCTAATTTTTCTTCTTGGTTCCATACTTCCTTTTCATCATCCCAGTTTTTCCAATATTGTTTATCAAATTTATCTCTCATACTTTCACCTGCCCGTTAATAACCATGCAAATGTATTTGCTTCTATAATATAATGATATACTATTTTACACAAAAAACCAATATAATACAAAAAATCCTTACCAGATTTACTGGTAAGGATTTTCATCAATTAATTCACTGACAGTTACAAATTTATAGCCTTGACTTTGTAAGGTGTGTATCATCTCGGGTAATGCTGTCAGCATATGCTTTCTGCTGCCAGAATCGCCACCTGATGCGGAATGCATTAGCACAATATCTCCATCATCTACATATGGTATAGTATTGAGATGAAATAAATCAGGGTGCTTGTCCAACCAGTCCCGTGTATCCACTGACCAATTTACTACATCATAACCTTGTTCATATAAGATAGGTAAATCTTCGTAATCTATCGCACCATAAGGTGGACGGAACTGAGCAGTGAGTTCTCCTGTTAGCTGGTATATTTCTTCCTCAGTTTTAGATAATTCATCAAGCAGTTCATCTTCATCTAAATCTCTAAAATTTGCATGAGACCAAGAATGATTACCAATCTCGTGCCCTTCTTTATAAGCTCGGATCACCACTTCAGGATATTCTGTCACTTTTTCCCCTATAAAATAAAAGTTAGCAGGAATTTGATAATTATCCAGAATATCAATTACTTCATCTGTATAGTAATCATCTGGACCATCATCAAAAGTCAGAGCGATCTTTTTATTTTCCCTACCAGTATTGTCTATATCTCTGTAAAAGAGGTTTTCGTAATTATCAGTGTAGTTATACCCGCCCTGGCTCCCATTCTCCCTAGAACGATGTTCTACAGGATATTTGAAGCTTTGTCCTGGGTGAATAAGGTCAACGTCATCCAACTCATTGAATTCCGCTAACTCATCAATATCTAAATCCAACTCTTGAGAAATCTTTGTCATAGTGTCCCCATTTTCGACAATGTATTCATCAGTCAAATCTCCAGGAACTATTAATACTTGTCCTGGTTCAATGTGATCTAAATCGTGTATGGGGTTTTGTTTAACTAGATCTTCAACACTCGTTTCATACTCTTGAACAATTTGGTAAAGAGTTTCTCCTTGTTCAATTCGATGGACCTGTGAATTCGTATTTGCCATTGAAGTGTCAGAATAGGAAACTGTAAATGACAGGACCAACAAAGTCATTAAACTAATTACAACTAATCTATTTCTAATAAAACTTAAGACGACATAGAAATATTTTTTCAAGGTACCTACAGTATTCATTTTACATCTCCCCCCCCATGACCTAGTCATTTGCAATACTGTGATATAGACTTTCTTCAATACTATAATCATTACTATAGCACGGTAGGGAAGATTCTACAATACTGTTCTCTGTGTTAACTTATTCCAATTATGACATTCTCCGCACCATAAATCCTAAGTCTTATCATCATACTCATCTATAAAATCTTCAGATGATGCAAATTGTGTATCATCATCATAGATGATCTCTTCTTTAACTTCATTCACATCTTCTTCACTGACACCTGGAAGGTTTTCTTCATGAATATACTCCAGTTCCTCTCCCTGCTTTTTGGCTTGTTTTTTCAAACTAGATACCCAAAACCCACCGTGAAAATGCTGAGGTTCATAACTGATAATAAAAGCGTGAGGATCCAAAGCAATTACATAAGTGTACAAATCTTTTTGATCTTTCCTGGAAGTAAGAATTTCCATAACATTTCGTTCTCCATCCATACCGCGTCCGATCCAGGAAGTAACACCAAAACCTTTTTGACGTAATGTTTCAGCAAAAGGGTATTCAATATGTTTACTAATAACTTTAACAGTGACATAGCCTAAAGCTATTTTTTCTTCGATTTTGGTGCCAACCAGAACTCCCAAAGCAAAACCTATGGCATATGCCAATAGATGTGAAATTTGGTCTAAATTGTCTAATACCAATCCTAACCCTAAAACATATACGAATACTTCTACCGAACTTATCAAGGCAGCTAAGTAGCGCTGACCTTTTAAGGTGAATAGCATCCTGATAGTCAAAAAGGAAACGTATACAACGTTAATTAACAAGATGATTATTATCATTTCCATAAATATCCCTCACAATAATTTTATATTTAGGCTGTATTAAAGTTCTTTCAAACCTGAGCCGGTTAGCGGAACTAAAATGCCGCCATCTGTTGATGGCGTATGGCAATCAACAGTATTAATAGGTGATTTTTGATCTCCGTATAAGTTAATAGCACCAGCTACTCCTACGGCTGCAGTAGTTTCTATATATATACCTCTTTTATGTAGTGTATCTTTAGCTGAGATAATATGCTCATCTGATACAGTAGTAACTGATCCTCCACTTTCATCAATTGCTCTAATCATTTCCGGTAGCCGAGGGGGATTAGGAACAGCGATACCTTTTGCACTAGTATTCTTTTTACCTGGTATATTTTCATTTCTAATTGTAAGACCTTTATAAGCATTATGAAGAGGTGCACAGTTTTCACTTTGAATAGCATGAAGTTCTGGAATTTTCCCTAAAGCTGCAAAACCTCTATATAAGCCAATTAGTAATGACCCATTTCCTACAGGAACTACTACAGATTTGGGATAGCCCAGCTGATGGACAATTTCATGAGCAATAGTCTTAGTCCCTTCAAAAAATAAAGGATTAAATATATGTGAAGCATAGTATTTTTCCCGACAAGCTTTTTTTACAGCTTCAGCTGTATCCTGCCGGCTTCCTGGGATAGTGACTACTTGAGCACCATAGGACTTTATCTGTTTTAGTTTGGCCCCTGAAGCAGACTCAGGAACATAAATTTGACAATTCATTCCCGCCGCAG
This sequence comes from uncultured Clostridia bacterium, assembly GCA_964556025.1. Classification (GTDB taxonomy): domain Bacteria; phylum Bacillota; class Natranaerobiia; order Natranaerobiales; family Natranaerobiaceae; genus Natranaerobius. Next base: position 11,317 of record CAZKUS010000019.1, read on the forward strand.
CTGCATAAGCTGCAATAGCAGCACCTGCATTTCCCGAAGAATCTTCTACAATCTCTTTAATGCCCAATTTGTTAATAGCACTGATTAAAGTTCTAGCACCTCTGTCTTTAAAAGATCCTGTGGGCATAAAATAATCCAATTTCAAGTTCAAAATTAACCTCCCAAATTGCTCGTTCACTACTGGTGTAACAGGTTCACCAAGAGAAATAAGATCTGTCCTACTTGTGATATTTGGGCCACGATAATCAAATAACCCCCCACAAGCACACTGGAAATCATTACCCTTTACAGAATATTCATTACCACAATCTCTACATACAAAATTCATTTCAATCCCCCCTTTCTATCAATATCTTAGTTCTACTGTAATCTATTTACACAAAAAATAACACCCCTGAATATGTATGATTACATTTCATTCAGGGGTTGTTAAACGGTTTATATTTATAAATATAAATTTATAAGCATTTAATGAAATAGAACTTTATTGCGTTTCGTTATTATCTGTTATTGATAGTAATAAAATTTCAACTTCAACTGAGCTAAAGAGATAAATCATATACTAATCGACAGGATTTTTGCAATCTATGACGAATATATACCAAAACGAAAATAACGGAAAATTATTTTCGTTATAAGGTAAGCAGCTGCAAAAGCCAAGATAGAATTAAAGACCGAACCTATTAAAAAATCATATGATACTGAAACAAGTATTTGAGCAGCACTCGTACTGATAATCTGTGATGCCATCTGTCCCAAGCTATTTAATACTGAAATCAAAGGAGAGAGAAAATCTAATTCCCTACCACCCAATAATAGTCTACCAGTCATAAAGTTGAGTGCATAAAAAACCGGAATTAAAAATCCAGTTCCTAAGTGAAAGGTTACAGCAACTATTTCACTAGCTTTTAGTAATTTCGCCACAGCAAAAGATAGCACTGAACCTAAACCTATTACGGGTAAAAAATTCCAAAAGATCGCTATAGCTATCCCTAAAGCGATCTTAGTAGGAGTAGCATTCACTTTTATTAGTTTTAACAGCTGTATAAATCTTTTTTTAAAAAATCTCATTAGTTTTTCCATAATTTGATTACAACTCCTCAAACAGGTTTCTCTTTACTTGTTAACCTGTGTCCTTTATGATATAACATGAAGTGTACATATACCATAGTTAGCACCTTATATTTACAAAATATTTACGGATTAAACTGAACATCACCTTAATCTATCTGATACAATACAAGGAGCTATATCGTCATAATAAGTAGAAATCTACTGCAGCTAATGTTAAGTGGACAAATCTAAAATGTCAATGGTTTACAAGTTTAATCTGAAAAAAGGGAGGGGTTCTTATCCCTACTAAACAAACTAATGTCGACAAAACCAAAAACAGTAAAGGCAAAGAATCTCATAAGGGTGAAGACAAGAAAAACAAGCGCAAATTGAAGTTTAAACCTTCAGCTCTTTTTAAAATAATTGTTTTAATAGTTATTATGCTATTTTTATTAGGGGGCGGAGTTGCTTTTGGAATGATAGTAGGAGCACTTCAAACTGTACCGGAATTTGAACCCGATGAGCTAGAAGCTACTATCCCATCTATAATTAAAGGCCCTCAAGGAGATGAATTAACTACTTTGGATAGAGAACATCAAAGAGAAGAAGTATCTTTAGACCAAGTTCCTGACCATGTAGTTTATGCTTTCATGGCAATCGAAGATGCCAGATTTGATGAGCACTTTGGATTTGATGTTAGAGGAATAAGTAGAGCGGCTGTAAATAATTTACAAGAGACGGGGAGTCCATTTAGAGGTAGCCAAGGTGGCAGTACTATAACACAACAATTAGTGAAAAACACTTTCTTGTCACCAAAAAGATTGTTAGAGCGAAAGATCCACGAAGCATGGCTAGCACTGCATGTGGAGAGAACATACACTAAAGATGAAGTTATGGAATTTTACCTAAATTATGCCACATACTTTTATCACAATGTTTACGGAATCCAAGCTGCTAGTAATTTCTATTTTGACAAAGATGTTAGCGAATTAACAGTAGAAGAAGGGGCTATGTTAGCTGGTATTATTCGCCATCCCAACAGATTATCTCCCCATGAAAATCCGGACGAAACTCGTGAGAGGCAAGAAACAGTACTTTACGCAATGAAAACTCACGATTTTCTCGATGAATCAAAATATCAAGAAGCTTTGGGTACAGAGCTTGACGAAATGGTAGCTTCTAAGCCAGAAGATCAATACCCTTATCCTCATTTTGTCGATTATGTACTTAATGAAGAAATTGGACCTATCTTAGAAGATAAAGTTGGGGAAACAGAAGGACTACCGGATAATATCCAAGATATAGAAGATCTACTGTACCATCATGGACTTACCATTCATACGACTGTGGATAGAGAGCTACAAGGATATGCAGAAGATTTGATGGAAAACCCCGAAAACTTTCCAGAAACTTGGGAAGACGAGCACGGTGTTGTACAACCTCAAGGTGCTTTAGTTGTAGCTGAACCAGATACTGGACAGATCAGGGCCATGGTTGGAGGCCGTGACTATGGACATCACAACATGGTAAATCGGGTAACTAGTCATAGATCTCCCGGTTCTGCCATGAAGCCTATCAATGTTTACGCACCAGCCATTGAAGAAGGGTTAATCAGTCCTGGGACTGTCATAGATGATGAACCTACTTCTTGGGATGTAAGTGGAGACGAATTTGCTCCGGAAAACTTTACGAATACTTTTAGAGGACTAACTACAGTAAGAGAGTCCCTAGTCGATTCATTAAATATACCTGCAGTAAAAGTTTATGATGAAGAGTTGAATTTAGACTTGGGAATTGATTATGCTAGAGATTTTGGTATTTCCACTCTAACTGATGTAGATGAACATAACCTGGCCGCCGCTATTGGTGGCTTATATCAAGGGGTTGAACCTATAGATTTAACTAAATCTTACTCTACTTTGGCAAATGAAGGTATCCAGGTAGAACACCATACCATCACCAAAATCGAAGACAGATACGGCAATGTGATTTACGAGCAAGAACCCGATTATGAAGAAGTTATTTCTGAACAAACTTCTTGGTTGATCACTGATATATTACAGGATGTAGTAAGTCATGGAACAGCTGCTTCTTTAAATTTAGATTTCCCAGTAGCTGCTAAAACAGGTACATCAAATAATTTTCGAGATGCATGGCTTATGGGGTATACTCCAAATTTAGTTGCAGGTTTTTGGCTCGGACACGATGAAGGTGATATCCAAATAACTAACAGAACTCAATACACCACTAATATGATTGAGAGTATAATGAGCTTTGCCATGGAAGATGAAAATCCACCTGATTTTGAACAACCCAGTGGTATTGAAGGTCCGATAGAAATCAGCGAGAAATCAGGAAAACGAGCTACTGAAGATACCCCTTCGGAATACACAACTGAAGAGTATTTCTTGGAAGGGCAAGTTCCAACAGATGAATGCGATATGTTTGTAGAAAAGGAAGTCTGTTTAGCCGTTGATCCCGATTCAGATGATGGAGATGGAGAACCCGAACCTAAACTGGCTACGGATGATTGTCCTGATGATAATACAGAAACCCAGATGTTCTTAGACAGAGATGAGCCAGAAACTACAAATGACGGTAGAACTACAGCTGATGAACAACTAATGCCTCCAGAAGAAGAATGTAATCTACACGATGACGGTGATCTCGATAGTGATGTGGATGTTGATGATTTAGATGAATTGGATGAATTGGATGAGGATGATCTCCCAGAAGATTGGGATCCTGACGAACTAGATGAAGATGATTTGGACGAAGATGATTTACCAGAAAATATTTTTGGTGAAAGTGAATATGACGATGACGAAACGTTACCAGAAGAATCAGAAGAAGAGGCCGAGGAAGATGAAGAACAGGACACAGAAGAATCAGAATCAAATGGTAATGATGAAAACGATGAAAAAACTGAAGATGATGAAAATGAAGTAGATGAGGAAGATGACGAAAAAGAAGTAGATGAGGAAGATGACGAAAAAGAAGAGAAAGAAGAAGATGATGATGATGAGGATGAGGATGAGGAAAATAATGATTAATACAGATTAATATTAGTTTTGATTAATTACACCGCCTGCATATCAAGAGATACCACTACTACCTCTTAATGTGCAGGCGGTTTTCAATTGCTAATGCTAAACAGCTAAATAAATGTCAAACATCTATGGTTAAGTCACCCTCTTTTATTAATTTGTATCTTTTCATAATGTAAGCAAAAACAAAAGCTAACATTGCTGGTAACAAAAAATGTAAAAACAACATTTTCCCATATATCTCTAAAGCCGGATAACCTGCAGGCTCCATTGCTGCCAAAGTTCCAAATTGCCCAACCAATCCACTAGTTCCCATTCCAGCACCTTCTGGAGTGTTTTCCATTCTAAAAACAGTGGTGACCAGAGGCCCCAAAATGGCTGCTGTTAGAGTAGGTGGTATTAAAATCAAAGGATTTTTAACAATATTAGGTATCTGTAACATTGAAGTACCTAAACCTTGTGCTATCAAACCTCCCCAGCGATTCTCGCGAAAGCTTATTACAGCAAATCCGACCATCTGAGCAGCACAACCTACAGCAGCAGCTCCTGCAGCTATCCCTCCCAATTCAAGCATTATTGCCAAAGCTGCACTACTAATGGGAAAAGTCAATAACAGTCCCATTATAACAGCTATTATAATTCCCATGGGGATAGGATGCATTTCTGTAGCATCCATAATAAAGTTACCCAATTCAAACATAATTCTATCTACCACAGGACCGACCACCGACGCAGTCAGCATACCGACAATAATAGTGGTAGCAGGTGTGACTATAATGTCGATTATGGTCTCTTTAGAGATTAGCTTACCAAACTCAGCACCTAAAACAGCAGCAACTAGAGCTCCTGCCGGCCCTCCCAGTTCTTCTCCAGCCATACCTGTAATCGCTGAAGCAAACATAACCAAAGGCGGTGCTTTTAGGCCATAAGCCACTGCAACTCCAATAGCCGGACCAGTCATCTGCTGAGCCATGGGCCATACCTGTTCTTCTAAAAAAGGGATACCTAATTTATCCCCCAATTCACGCAATATCAGCCCGACAATCAATGAACTGAAGAGCCCTAAAGCCATATAACCGAGAGTATCTATTCCATATCTTTTTAAAGATATTTCAATATCTTTTTTGGCTAAGAATTCTCTGATACCAGACAATTAGCTGATCCCCCTATCATTTGTTATCTAGACACTATTATATTCAGCTATCAATATTTAACTTAAAC
>CAZKUS010000020.1:0-16492 GCA_964556025.1 uncultured Clostridia bacterium
TCTGAATAATCTGGGCAAGTATACACGTGCCCTATTTTTTTTGTAATGTTAAGGCTTCTTGATAAACTTCTCTTTTTGGGATTTCTCTTAATTCACTTACTAATTTAATCGCTTGTTTTTTAGTTAATCCTTGAGACATCACTTCTCTCAGATGGTCTTTTATACTATTAGGCCAAATTTCTTCTTCAGACACTGATTCCCCTCCCTGTTGTTTCCCCGCTATCAATAGTGTGCATTCACCTTGTAAATTGTAATCTTCCATTTCATCTAACAGCTTCTTAGCAGTTCCTTTCAAATAGCGTTCATGAACTTTTGTCAATTCTTTAGCTATGACTACTTGACGCTCTCCCAGCTGTTCTTGTATGTCGGCAAGAGTTTTATGTAATCTTCGAAAATTTTCATATACAATAACAGTATCCGGTGATGTCATAATTTTAATCAACATCTCTTTTCTGTCTTTACCTTTTTCTGGCAAATATCCCAAAAACAAAAAAGTATCAGTTTCTAAACCTGATCCCGCCAAAGCAGTAATGGCAGCTGAAGGACCCGGTAGTGATATGACTTTTATTCCATTTACAATTGCATCTTGAACCAAAAATTTACCAGGATCTGAAATAGAAGGAGTTCCAGCATCTGATACTAGAGCAATTTCCATACCTTCTAACATCTTGTCAAGCAACATACGTCCTTTATATTCCTGGTTAAATTTGTGATAACTTTCCAAATTATTATTAGTTTGCAAATGGTTTAATAACTTTTGAGTTCTCCTTGTATCTTCACAGGCAATCAAATCTACATTTTTTAAACAATCTACCACCCTGAAAGTAATATCACTTAAATTCCCAATTGGAGTGGGACATATGTACAATTTTCCTTCATTAGTAGTTTCCCTCATAATTTCACTCCTATTCTACAATTTCCCAAAGAATAAACAATTTTAGGTGGGTAAAAATAAAATTGAAGTTTCAATCTTTAACACTAAAAAACAACACAGCTAAATTACAAAAGGAGATTTCTGTATGTCTGACAGATCAAATAATGATGGTGTAAAATTGCAGCAAATATTACAAGATTCTATGCCCGAACTTTCCACTGAATTTGCAGTGCTCGGCAACCCAAAAATCAAAGATATTGAAATCACAGGAGTCACAAACAATTCTAAAAAGGTGAAACCTGGAAACATTTTCGTTGCTTACCAGGGTACTAAAACTGATGCACACCAATACATAGATGAAGCAATTAACTTGGGAGCCGCTACAATCATGGTTGAACATCCAGAATACTTATCCAAATATAAAGAGATCCCCTGTTTTCAAGTTAGTAATGGAAGAAAAACCTTGACAAAGTTAGCTTCTTCTTTTTACAGCAACCCAGCTCAGCAAATGGTAGTGACCGGTATAACGGGTACAAATGGAAAAACAACTTCTACAACCTTGATTGATTTTATTTTGCGTCAGTTGAACCAAAACTCTGGATTAATCGGTACTGTTGAACACAAAATTAATGGCAAAACAGTTAAAGCTGAAGCAACTACTCCACCTGCTACTGAATTATATCGTCTACTAGAACAAATGAATCAACAACAAGTTGAATATGTGACTAAAGAAGTCTCCTCACATGGATTAAAGCAAGACAGGGTTTCAGCTATCAATTTCAATATTGCCGGAATCACTAATATTTCCAGAGATCATTTGGATTTTCACCCTACATGGCAAGATTATTTAGCAAGTAAAACGAAAATCTTTCAAATGTTGGCTCCTAATAGTATTGCCATTTTAAATGCCGATGAATCAGAAGCTATTTTTATGGGAGATAAAACCAGAGGAAAGGTGATTACCTATGGAGTTAGGTCATCAGGAACCATGGTTGTAGCTGAACAAATATCAACAACAGGTTTTATAACTAAATTCAAATATCGAATAACCGAAGAAATACCTACTCTCACAAACAAAGCTTTAACACCTCAAAGCCATTCAGTTTCGATTAATATGCCAGGTACTCATAATATTTATAATAGTCTATTAGCTATTACAGCCTGTATCGCTGCAGGATTCCCTCCAGAAAAGGTAATAGAACAGGCCGAAAATTTCCCTGGTGTATTTCGTAGACTAGAAGTCATTTATAAAAATGATTTTACAGTAATAGATGACTGTGCTCATAACCCTTCTAGTTTGAATTCAGTCTTCAAAACTATAAACCAGATCGACTTTAACAAACTCATAATATTATATGCTATCAGAGGAAATAGAGGTGTTGATATCAATTTAGATAACAGCGAAACTTTGACAAAATGGGTGAAACAATTACCTGTCAAATCACTTTTCATTACAACTTGTCGTTCACACTGCAGTAAACACAATCAAGTTACACAGAAAGAACAACAACACTTTTTGTCCAACTTAGATCGTGGTCAACTTTCATATCAGTTAATTCACGATTTAGAAACAGCTGTAAAAAATGCACTCAAATCAACCGAAAGAGGAGATATCATGTTAATATTAGGGCCTTATGCTATTGATCAAGGCCAAAATATTGTCAGACGGTATTTAAGCGCTTAATCACCGCCTGACTTTTTGTATGCAATAACAAACTAATCTTCCAACTGTTTAAGAACTTGATCAAGTTCTTCATCAAGTTCTTCATCATAGCTAATACATCCGGAATCACTTTGCTTTTTATCACAACTCTGTGCACCTGGACAACTTTGGATTCTAGTCACTTCATGCAAAGGATACTCTTTAATTTGATGAGTATCTTCCATTTTTATTTGCACCCTTTCTTTCACCACATTAAAATCTTGAACCTCTCCCTGTCCTTCCTCAGTTTCAACTATTTCTCCCGGTTGGGGGAATTTCCGCTGAGCCTCTTCATAAACTTTAGATTCATACCGCAAACAACACATTAACCTGCCACAAATACCCGAAATTTTATTGGGATTCAAAGCTAAATTTTGATCTTTTGCCATTTTAATGGAGACAGGCTCAAAATCACCTAAAAAAGAAGCACAACACATTTCTCTCCCACATGGACCTATCCCACCTAACATTTTGGCTTCATCTCGTACTCCAATTTGACGCAGCTCAATTCTTGTTTTAAAAACACTGGCCAAGTCTTTTACTAGATCACGAAAATCCACTCTACCATCAGCAGTAAAGTAAAAAATTATTTTACTGCCATCAAAGCTTTTTTCTACATCAACTAATTTCATTTCTAAACCATGCTTGTCAATTTTATCTAAGCAGACATTAAAAGCTTCTTCTTCTTTTTCCTCTATTTTTGCGGCCTTTTGTTTATCTTCTTCCACAGCTTTTCGGACCACTTGCTTTAAAGGTGACACTACCTCTTCTGCGGTTATCTGTTTAGGACCTGTCACTACTTCTCCAAATTCCAGCCCCCTAGCAGTTTCAACTATGACATTATCACCTGTTTGCACATCTACATCAGACGGATCAAAGTAATAAATTTTCCCTGCACTTTTAAACCTCACACCAACGACTTGATAAAAATCACTATTATTCTCGTCCATTTTCAGCCACCTCCTTAATCTTTACCATCATTCCTTCTAAAGCCAATAATTGATTAACATTAGTCAATAGCTGTCCTTTTGTTTCTACAACTATCTCCATAATGTCAGTTAATTGTTGTCGATTAATCTCATTTGAATTACTGATAAACTTTTTTCTAAACAGTATATTCAACAATTCTAAGAATTCTTTAGCTTCACCACTTTTATCAATATCTTCTGCCCAATTGAGCATTTCCGGTAGGGATATCTCATTGATTTGTTCAGATAGAGATCTGACTTTTGATATCATCTCTCCATAATCTCCATCTAATAGCAAAGATATCCCTCTGCCTATCATGCCGCCAGACAAGGACACTGCAGCTTCTAATTGTTCTCCGTTAGCTCCAGTCGCCTGTTCCAAAGCTACCCTAATTTCTTGCTCTGTTAAAGGTGTGAAGTGATATACTTGACACCTAGAAATTACCGTGGGCAGCATTCTCTCAAAGTCTGAAACAGTCAAAATAAAAACAACATACGACGGAGGTTCTTCTAAAATCTTTAGAATACTATTAGCGCTTTCTCTAGTCATATTCTCAACATTTTTGATTAAATACACTTTCCGATGAGAGTCAGTAGGTTTATAATTTATCGTTTGTTTTAAATTTCTAATTTCTTCTATTTTTAAATTTTTCTCTCCATCTCCAATCAATATAAAGTCAGGATGTATTTGTTTCTGATTCTTTTCACACGAATGACATGTTCCACAAGGCCCTTTAGATAAATCGGGATGATCACACAATATTGTAGCAGCAAATATACTAGCCAAGGTAGATTTGCCTTGACCATCAGGAGCCACAAACATGTGTGCATGCCCCAGTTCATCCATTTTAATTTGTGTTAATAAATTGGTAATGATTTTATTTTGACCTATAAATTGGTGAAAATTTTCCATAATATCTCCTTTTACTTCATTTTATCAAATAAACCCATAATCCATTTTATCATAAGCACAGTAAAAGTTCACTGTAGGCATAAATTATAATATTTATTCATCTAGTCCGTTAACTCAATTAAAATTAATATTTAGAGTTCTCAAAAACAGAACATAGACCCACCTTTTTAGTAATATTTTTTAGATTATATCAAGTTATTTTAATAAAAAGCAACACTTCTGTATGTATTATTAACACCATATATGATATAATTTGGAAAACGATTATTATTACAAATTGACGAGGAGGTGGAATAATGGAAGCTTTACTCTACAGCTTTGTAGCAGGAGTTTCTACAGCAGTAGGTGCAATTGTGGTAGCTTTTCTTGGCCAACCAGGCGGAAAAACACTTTCCGGATTGCTGGGCTTTGCTGGTGGAATAATGCTTGCAATATCAGCTTTTGATCTTATGCCAGAAGCACTAGAAATTGGCACAATGACATCTACAGTAATAGGTTTTCTGTTCGGTGCTTTAATGATGTTTTTATTGGACAAAATCATCCCCCACGCCCATATATCAGGTGAAAAAAGTATGGTTGAAGAGAACACTTCATCATTTCGTCAAAATAAAGACATTTTAAGAACTGGATATTTGGTTTTTTTCGGGATTGCATTACACAATTTACCTGAAGGTTTGGCTATCGGAGCCGGACTGGAATCCAGTCCAGAATTGGGATTATATATAGCTATCGCCATTGGGTTACATAATATACCTGAAGGAATGGCTGTTGCCGGTCCTCTGCGTTCAGGAGGGATCTCGTGGAATAAAGTATTTTTATTCACACTATTTGCAGGCTTAATGACACCCGTTGGAGCAGGGATAGGATTAATAATTTTCAATATTTCACCTGCTTTTGTAGCTGGTGGACTGGCTTTTGCAGCAGGGGCTATGGTTTATATAGTTAGTGATGAATTAATGCCTCAATCTCATGGGCTCCACAGTCATATCGCTAATGCGGGACTTATTCTCGGGTTATTGTTGGGCTTTATTTTAACTGCATAGTTGTTTTAAATTTATTGTGAACACACGTAATTACAGGCTCCTACCGATTTACTGATACAAATCCAGTAGGAGCCCTCTAATTTCATCAATTTTCGCTATTACATCAACTTTTTCACTCTCATCTTCAACTAGTTGTTTTCCCAGTTCTGCCAATTTATTATCTATGGTTTCTACGTGTCGATACAGTTTTTGAGATCCAAATCTATTTTTACCTTTTGAACTGGCCACTTGATATGTTTCTCCTATCAAAACTCTCAAGAAACTTTTAACACTATCCCGGTAAGAAATAAAGCTCTCCCAGTTCATCTGATCTGCTAACCTATCACCTTTTTCCTTGATATCTCCCATTAATTGCTCTAACTCTTGAGACACTTCTTGCTTATGGGCTTTAGAAAATTGCGCTTGAAAATTTTGTTGTTTACTACTAACTTTTTTATTACCCGGTTTAGATATCACTTTATTGCCACTAGTTTCTTCCCCACTTTTACCGAGACCGGTAATTCTTGCCATAGACATCCTCCTCAAAGTAGAACAAAATTTTTACAAACAGTCAAACCTGCTCAAACTGATCTACATCAACCACAAAGACAGTAGCTCCCCCTACAGTCACTTCTACAGGAAAAGGTAGGTAAGAATCGGCAGTACCACTTACTGGAGAAACGGGATTAACCATTTGTTGTCTAGAGCTGCAGTGATCTTTAACCAGTTCTTTCACTTTATCCACTTGATCTTCTGATACACCGATAAGTAAAGTAGTATTACCTGCTCTCAAAAACCCTCCACTACTTGCTAGCTTAGTCGCTCTTATTTCTTGCTCGTTCAATGCATCCAGCAAGGGGGGCGTATCCTTATCTTGTAAAATCACTACTACTAGCTTCATTTTCATAGGTTTCTCCTCCTCCCAGTTCAAACTCACTCTTTATATTTGCAGTTCCAAACTAGTTGTGAATCCTGGTTATATATTATTGTACAGGTTTGACAATTATCAACTCTCAACTTTAATACAGCCTAGATTTAAGTGTTCCCCAAATTTTTTCAAATACTTGTTCTTCATCCTTATCCCCATCTACAATTATTATTCTATCATAGTTTTCTTTTGCTAAATACAAATAATTCTGCCTCACCTGTTCTTGAAATTTCAGTCCACGGTTTTCAATTCTATCTTTATTGGTACCTATCCTTTTAAAAGCTTCACTGGCATTGATATCTATAAAAAAAGTAATATCGGGCATCACCTTTTGCCAAGCCAATTGATTAAATTTAGTTACCTGTTCTCGAGAAAATTGTGCTCCTTGATACGCCACACTGGAATCTAAAAATCTATCACAAATAACTACTTTACCTTCTCCTAGCGCTGGTAAAATAACTTCATCTACATGCTGCACTCTAGATGCAGCATATAACAATATCTCTGTCTCAATAGTCATATTGTGATAACTAGGCGACAACAGTATTTCTCTAATGGCATCACCTACATGAGTTCCGCCAGGTTCTCGAGTAGTTATCACATCCCACCCCGTCTCTAAAAGTTGATCCCGAACTTTGAGCAATTGAGTGCTTTTACCACAACCGTCTATCCCTTCAAAAGTAATAAGCAATCCATGCTGTTTCTCAGTTATAGTTTCCGACATTGTCATCCCCCACTATCATGCCATTACAAGTTTTTTGCCAATTCTTAAAAAGTACTTTTAAAATTATTCTTCCAAATCTGGTACCTGTTCTCGATTAAAAATGTGCCGCAATGCTTTCTCCACTTGTTTTTCCCTGTTTTTTCGGATTACATGAACAGGCAAGTTTTCTTTATAAGCTTGATGGATTTTTTTAGCGCCTTTTCTTTTTTGCGCTTTTACTGTCAGCATCATATCAGCTTCGTTCATATGTCTAGTTAATTGAGCTGGAACTTGTAGTTCTTTAATTAAACGTTTCAAAGTGTCTTTGCTTACTGCATAAGGATAAATTTTTTGAATTCCCGAGTTTGATTCTCCTTTGATTATTGATTCGCTCTCTTTGCCCTGCCATCCTGCTGCCAGATTAGATTTTTGAATAATATCGAAATCCCCATCATTTTTTCGAGTGCGAATTTCAGGTCTCGGTGCACCTCCGCGCAAGATATAGTCAACTACCTGTTCAAGTGGTGTATGAACTTTCAATGTATTTCTATCAAAAATCTCTATCACTGTGTCAAAGCTCGATGGAGCTTTGCGTTCTAAAACGGTCTTTTGACTATTTCTTCGTTTAGCTTCTTCATCCCCTAAGGTTACGGTATCTATACCCCCCAATAGTTCAGATAAAGTGGGGTTTAGAATCAAATTCTCCAGTGTATTTCCGTGAGCTGTCGCAATTAATTGTACACCACGTTCCGCAATTGTCCGCGCAGCTTCTGCTTCTTGATAAGTTCCTATCTCATCAATAATAATTACTTCCGGCATATGGTTTTCTACTGCTTCGATCATGACATCATGCTGCCTATCTGGCGTTTTAACCTGCATCCTCCTGGCATGGCCAATAGCAGGATGGGGAATATCGCCATCTCCGGCAATTTCATTTGATGTATCAACTATAATAACCCGTTTTCTAAATTTATCAGCTAAAATACGAGCAGTCTCTCTAAGAATTGTTGTCTTACCAACCCCCGGTCTACCCAAAAGCAGTGTTTTATCCCCTCGTTCTACAATATCCCTAATAATGTCAGATGTACCGTATACTGACTTGCCAACCCTACAAGTCAGCCCAACAATCTTTTCTCTCCTATTGCGGATAGCGGAAATTCTATGTAGCGTTTTCTCGATACCCGATCTATTATCATCACCAAAAAAACCAATCCTATTAGAAACAAATTCCAAATCTTTTTCAGTTACCGGATCATTAGTCAAATATATAAATTCCCTCGGATACCTAGCTTCGGGCTTTCTTCCCAAGTCTAGTACAATTTCCACCAATTCTTGTAAATCACTGCGATTTTCTAAAGTTTCTCTAATATGAGGGGGGAAAATTTCTAACATCAACTTTATTTCGCGTTCAAATTCACTCATTACCATCACTCCTATATGAATCAGTTATAGCAATTTGTACACTTGAAAAAATATACCCTGTTTCTGTAAAGGCTGTATTAAAGTTAAATGTTGATCGCAATAAAATATAACAGCGCCTCTGTAAATCAAGAAAGAATTTTAATATAGCCTTTATCTCCGTATTCCAATCCTTGCAGATGGATATCAGGGCAGTCCAATAAATAGCTAATGTATTGTTTTAACTCTGTAGTTATAACTTCTCCCGGAACCAATACAGGTATTCCAGGTGGATAAGGAATAACAAATTCTTGTGCAACTTTTCCAACACTATTTGACAGTATAACATATCTTCCCTGTCGATAAACTGCTTCTCTAGGTGAAATTTTCACTTCAGGGGATATCATATTAGAAAGCTCTTGCCCCATTTTTCTAACAATTCTAGTCTCATTAATATGACGGTTTTGTATTAATTTTTTTTGGTTTTTTATCGCTTGTTCTAAAGCATACACTAAATAATTTAGTTGTTTCTCTGAATGGAAAGGTGTTATTAGTAACAAAATTGTTTTTCTTTCTACCTGTTCTACCTGAATATTATGTTCTAATCTTAAATAATCAGACAAATCATAACCTGTAAACTTTACCTGTGATAATTTCAATGTCACTTTTGTATGATCAAGGTTAAAACCTGTACACATTAATTCTTCTTGTGTCAATAACTGCAATCCCGGTATGTCAGCTATTTGCTGTCGAAGCCAAGGGAGTTTCTTTTTTACCAATTGGTCCCAGTACTTATAAAATTTTTCTTTGTAAGCTATCAAACCATCTAAAGACAACATAAGTGGGTATGAAGGGCTGGTAGTTTGCATTAATTGCAGCATAAATGAAACGTTATCTACATTGACCTTGTTCTCATTTATATGTAATAAAGAGCTCTGGGTAAGTGTACCTAGGGTTTTGTGGGTACTGTGTACCCACATATCCCCTCCATATTCTCCTGCACTTGGCGGCAGTTCGTCTGAAAATATCAAATGAGATCCATGAGCTTCATCAATCAATAGAGGACAGGTTAATTTCTCTCTTAAACTGCCGGGATCAAGACAGATCCCATGATAACTTGGAGATGTAATTAATACACCTTTTATATTGTAATTACTGTACTTGTTTACAATCGATTCAATATCATCGATTTTGACATTGTAACTCAACGACACATCTGTATCAGTGCTAACAGGAAGATACACAGGCTCTGCTCCACTTAATATCAATCCATTATAAACAGATTTATGAGCGTTTCTGGGAATTAAAATTTTTTCTCCCGGCCCTGCTACTGACATAATCATGGTCACCACTCCTGCTGTAGAACCATTTACCAAATAATATGTGCTATCAGCACCAAAAATCTTAGCTAATTTGTGCTGGCTCTGTTTTATAGCACCCTTTGGAGTGTGTAAATCGTCTAAATCGGGAAGTTCGGTAAGATCAGATTTAAAAACTTGCTCTCCCAACAACCCCTGTAATTCCTGAGGAGCACCAGCACCGTTTACATGTCCTGGAGTATGATATCTATCCCAGTTCTTTTTTATGTGATTTTGTACTACTCTTCCCAGAGGTGTATCATCCATAGTAAACTTACCTCCTAAAGTTTTGGCGTACCAACCCGAAACATTGGATGGGAAATTAAAGAGTTAAGCCATCAACATTCAACTTTAACACAGCTAAAGCTTTAGAGTGTATTGTATAGAGTGTACTGTATAATATAATTTTCTATGTAAATCAGTGCAATCCTTTAATTTAAGACTATGATAAAAAAGATGACCCCTATAAAAAGAGGCCATCTTTGTAGTAAACACTACCGTTAGTATACTTTTATTATACTTTGTAAGAAAAGTTGTAGCATTCAGCAAAGTAAGGTTATCATAAAAACTCTTTTGACAACTTATCCTGCCAGAATGTCGTAAATTCCTACAATCATAACAATAGCTACACCAACAGGAATTACATACTTAAGAAGTGGTTCCATCCAGTGCCCTACACGCATACCTGTAGCACCTTTATTAGCTTCATCAGCTAGATTCTTCATACCCCAAACATGGCCAGCAAAAATCACTGTCAAAATACCACCTAATGGAAGCATTACACTATCAGCCACAAAATCATAGAAGTCTAAGGCATTCATACCGATAATTGTAAAGTCTCCTAATACACCAGCATGCAGCGCAGGAGGAATACCAACTATAAAAATAATCAGGCCTGTTAGCATCGCAGCTTGTTTTCTAGGCCACCCTTTTTCATCAATTACATAAGCCGCAACTACCTCTAGTAAGGAAATAGCTGAAGTTATAGCCGAAATAGTCAGTAGTAAGAAGAATAAAAATCCAAATAACTCACCCAAAGGCATTTCAGCAAAAACAGCCGGCAGTGTGACAAATACCAAGCCAGGACCATCAGCAGGGTCAAATCCCAAGGCAAAAACGGCTGGGAAAATGGCAATACCTGCAAGTAGAGCAATACCAGTGTCTGCACCAATAACTTGTATCGCACTATTAGGTACTTCGTCTTTATTGGATAGATAACTTCCATAAGTGATAATAGCACCCATACCTAAACTTAGCGTAAAGAAAGACTGCCCTACGGCGCTGAGTATAGTATCTGCAGTTACTGCACTAAAATCTGGTGTAAAGAGGAAAGCTAAGCCTTCTCCAGCACCTTCTAATGTCAATGATCTAAACACGACGATTAATAACAGCACTACCAATACTGGCATCAAAAGTTCTACAATTCTTTGAATACCTTTAACAACACCTGCTGCAATAATACCGACAGTTAACGCCATAAATATTAAGTGATAAATTATCGGCTCTGCAGTTCCCCCTATATGCTCACCAAATAAACCCTCTGCTGCTTCAGCACCTACAGGAAAACCACCTAGAGCTTTGAAAATATAAGCTATAGACCAACCACCAATTACTGAGTAAAAACTTAAAATTATAAAACCAGTTAATACACCTATACCTCCTACTACCCACCATGGAGTATTAGGTGCTAGAGCTTTAAACGCACCTACTGGATTTCTCTGAGAAGCTCTTCCCATTGAAATTTCCGTAATCATAACTGGGTAACCAATCAAAATAATTGCCACAATATAAAATAGTAAAAATGCTGCTCCACCATGTTCACCAACTACATAAGGGAATCTCCAGATATTCCCTAGACCTACCGCTGACCCGGCTGCTGCTAAAACAAAGCCGAGCCTCGATGCCCATTGTTCTCTTGGACCGTTAGACATATTAACCCTCCTTTATTTTTCTAATCAAATTCTGTGCGAAAGTTCAATCCCAGTTTAATACTAAATCCATTTTTGGATATCACCCCCTAAAGTAATTGTGTTTCTATTCCAATTATATTTCTTAACTTTATTAATTATTTCACTATTCTAAATCCTGGTATTCTGTAAATCATTAAAACATGTGGTATTAGTTTATTAAACTTCTATTTCATGTTAAAAATTCCTGCCTAAAATTAAAGTTTTTTAAGCATTTTCATCAAATATTTACATCCTTTTAATCACTGTTACATTCTGTTGTTAATAGCAACTTTGACTAAACTTTGCATTAGGCTGTGTTAAAGTTGAATGTTGATAGCTGAACTCTTCAATTTCACATCCAATTTTTCAGGTTGGTACGTCTGTGGTTTGAAATTGAAAGCTAAAAAAGCACCTAATTACACAGAATAATTAGGTGCTTCTTTAGTAATCTGAACATCATGTGGATGGCTTTCTCTCAGTCCTGACGCAGTTATCTTTATCAATTGGGCTTCTTTTTGCAGATTTTTAAGATCTGATGCTCCACAATAACCCATTCCTGATCTCAAGCCTCCCACCAGTTGATAAACTGTATCTTGTAATGTGCCCCTATAAGGAACTCGACCTTCAATCCCTTCAGGTACAAATTTGCGTTTTTCCTCTTGGAAATATCTATCTTTACTACCCAATTTCATAGAAGTTTCTGATCCCATGCCACGGTATACTTTATAACTTCGGCCTTGATATATTTCAAACTCTCCCGGGCTTTCTTCAGTACCAGCAAAAAGACTACCTATCATTACTACATCGGCCCCTACTGCAATAGCTTTAGCAATATCTCCTGAATATTTCACACCACCATCAGAAATAATTGGAACACCTGCTTCATGAGCCACCTTAGCGCAATCCATAACTGCAGTTATTTGTGGAAGCCCAACTCCACAAACCACTCTAGTTGTACAGATAGAACCAGGCCCAACTCCGACTTTTACTGCATCAGCTCCAGCTTCTATTAAGTCTTCAGTTCCTTCAGCTGTAGCCACATTTCCAGCAACCAGATCAATATCAGGATAATTTTCTTTAACATATCGCACTGATTTGATTACATTTTGTGAATGTCCGTGGGCCGTATCTATTACAATCACATCCACTTTGGAGCTTACTAAAGCTTCCACCCGGTCATCCATATCTTCTCCTATTCCCACAGCAGCACCAGCCAATAATCTACCTGCTTGATCTTTAGCTGCATTGGGGAATTTAATTGATTTTTCTATATCTTTTATAGTAATCAAACCTTTTAAAATACCTTCTTCATCAACTAAAGGTAGTTTCTCTATTTTGTTTTCCTGTAATATTTGTTGAGCTTCATCCATAGTTATTCCTTGGGAAGCAGTAATCAGATTTTTATCAGTCATCACTTCTTTAATTGGGCGCTGAATATCAGTTTCAAATCTTAGATCTCTATTTGTTAGTATTCCCACTAATTTGCCATTATCTGTAATAGGAACTCCAGAAATTCGGTATTTTTCCATTAGTTCTTCAGCATCAGAAATTCTATGGTATTTAGATAAATAAAAGGGATTAGTAATAACTCCGTGCTCTGATCTCTTGACTTTATCAACTTCTGCAGCTTGTTGTTCTATTGACATATTTTTATGGATAATACCTATTCCACCCTCTCTAGCCATAGCTACAGCCATGCTAGATTCTGTAACCGTGTCCATCCCTGCACTCATCAAGGGGATGTTCAATTTAATCTTGTCGGTTAATCTAGTCTTTATATCAATATCTTTAGGAACAATTTGCGATTTTGAAGGTATCAACAAAACATCATCAAACGTCAAACCTTCTTTAATAACTTTTGTTTTTTTATCTGAAAATTCCATGATCACACCTCCAAAGCTTTTTAATTAGGCTGTATTATATATGAATGTTGATAGCTAAACTTTTCAATTTCACATCCAATGTTTCGGATTGGTACATCTAAAACTCCCAAACAGTAGAATTAAAGCTTCCTGATCAATTACTCATCCAAAATATGATCAGCATATAACTTCCTATTATTTGACTTTAATTCTACTGTTGACTCGTTAAGATGTAATATCAATCCTCTACATAATTAGTTCAATCGAAGAGTTTAGCTATCAACAACAGAATATAACAGCGCCTTGTCTTAATAAATGATAATTTACAATTATCATCACTTAACTTGTCAACCTTTGCCAATGAATTAAAAGCAGTCTAGCAAACGTCATCACAATTGTCAACATTTAACGGCAATTTTAACATTTTTTCAATCAGGTGTATTAGAGTTAATATTGGTAGCTACAATCTTTTTATTAGGTTCAGTTGAAGTTGAATGTTGATATAACAGCACCTTTTATTAAACCACTTTGTATATCTGGTCTATCACAATTTAGGTAATTTTTTAGGTCCTTCCTCTGACCAGTAAATCATTAATTCATCACCATTTTTTATCGGGTCTGTAAATTCTGCTGGTTCATTGTTAATAGTCATGATTAACTGTCCTTTTCTCATAGATGTATCAAAATCAACCACATTAAAAATATCTAAAAATGATGCTTGCTCTTGTTCTAAAAGCTGCACCTGTTCACCGTTTATTATAACACTTAGAGCGTTTTCCATACTTTTTTCATTATTAACAGTATCTTCTCCCAATTTTTCAGGTTGTCTATTTTGTTTTGCTCTAGTTTTAATCGTTACATTTTCTTTATTCTGGACTTCATCTTGGTTTTGCAAATAAGTCTCCCGAGTTTCAGAATAGCAACAGTATTTTGAAACATCAATTTCTAAGTATTTCATGAGTTCATGAACTTGATTTATCTTTAAAGTTTCAATCTGACAGTCTTCAGCAATTACTTTTTCTTGATTATCTGGTTTTAGCTCTTGTCCTGCTAGAAGAATCTTTTGTGGGAATTCGGTGTATTTACCGTTTAAATAAAAATAGTCACATTCTTTTTCTTGCAAGATATGCTGTAATTGTATAGTGGGTTTTTCACCTTGTCGGGCTGGTTCTACATGGATCTCATCTCCTGATTTCAACTCTGTCTCCAAGGTAGCTGTCTGATTATTTACTAAAATATCAGCACCCTGACCAGGTTTTCCCGGGAAATAAAATTTTCTATCATCTACCCACACAGTCAAGCCTTTGCCTGCCTTTGGAATCAGTTCTTTCATAGGATAACGATCTGCGACTAAGGCATTAGCCACTTTAGTAGGACCATGTTGGAATAACCTTACCAATTCATCATTTACAGTTACATCTATAAACCCAAAATTTTTGCTTTGAATAGAAGTTAATGCAATACCCAAAGGAGTTACACCTTGAGGTCCAGTTAATCCTTTTCTCAAATTCTTTACTTGTTCCCATTTTTCGTTACCTTTAATTGCTACTTTATCATTCGCTAAGTTTAGGTACTGAGATATTTTCTCCGCCAATCCAGGGAGTTGACTCCCACCACCTACACAAAATACTGCACTTGGAGCACTTCCGTTTATAGCTAAAATCGCATCTCCTATTCCTGCAACCAATCGGTCAAGCTGTGGTGACATCAAGTTTTCAATTTTTTCTTTACTAATGGATTGTTTATTTCCCAATACATCTTGATAATTAAGTTTGGATTTCTTATCTTGAGTTAAAAAGTGTTTGATTTTTTCTCCAGTATGAAAATCCACTAACAGTTCTTGACAAATAGTATCCGTGATTTCATCTCCAGCTTGTGGAACCATTTGATAAGCAATTACAGAACCCTGGTCTGTTATAGCTATATCTGAAGTTCCAGCACCTATGTCTATTAATGCTAAGTTTAGCATCCTGATTTGGCTTGGAATAGCCAAATTAATGGCAGCTATGGGTTCTAATGTTAAGTTGGCAATCTCTATTCCTGCTTGGTCCATAACTCCCTGTAAGCCATCTACCACTACTTGAGGTAAAAAAGTTGCAATCACTTCAACTCCCAAGGAAAAGCCTTTCTGCCCTACAGGATTGCCAATGGCATGTCCATTTAAAGTATAATTAATTACTGAATGGGCTACACAATAATAATCAGGGTCTTTTATCTGTTTTGTTTCCATATTACTGTATAATTTTTGTTCAGCTTTTTGCACCGCTTCAAGTTCTAACGCGTACACTTGTTCAGGATCTATTCTTTCATTTTGATCGATATTTGTCTCTAGATAGAACCTCTCTGTTTCCAAAGATCGCCCAGCAGCTGCAATTGCTGCACTATCCAATTTAGTATTCAATCTTTTTTCCAAGTTATTTTTTATATCCGATACAGTAGCTGCTACATTATCAATATCGTGAATTTGCCCATCATACATACTTCTAAGCTGATGCTCTATAACTTCAAAGCTGCGTATTTTAATTATTTCCGAATTTTCAGGTCTAAATACCACCCCAACTACCGATCGGGTCCCGATGTCAAGGGCAAAAAAATCTTCCGACACTACACATACCCCCTTCTAAGCATCGACTACTTAAAACTAGTATAACATTTTTTACCCTAATGACACTATTTTTTAAAATAATATTTCTTAATTTCTCAATTTTGTGGTAAGCTATCATTAGAGGAAGAATTCGACAAGGAGGTAACTAAAGTGGGCATAGTCGGCAGTAATATCGGTCAAAAAATTAAAAGAGCCCGTTACGAAAAAAAT
>CAZKUS010000021.1:0-16267 GCA_964556025.1 uncultured Clostridia bacterium
GTTCTTATTCATGTTTTTTTATTAGGCGCTGTTATATTCAGCTATCAACATTCAACTTTAACACAGCCTATTAACAAAAGAAGATTATAAGGTGGTGAAGATAAATGTCGACAGGGAAAAGTAAAGCTATAAAAACAGTTTTAGTACTGATCACGAGTATTTTTCTGCTGATCACGGTATTTTTTACTAATTTTGCACTAGTGGTATTTGATTTTTCGCATTTTGAAGAACAGTTTGATGAGTTAGATCGAGTAGAAGCCACTGGTATGGAAGAACAGGAACTGTATAGGGTCACAGAGGAAATACTGAACTACTTGCAGCTGCAGAGACAAGATATAGATATACAAGCGGAAATTGAGGGGGAAGAGCAGGATCTATTCACTGAAAGGGAAATTATTCATATGGAAGATGTGCAGGATCTGTTTGCCGGAGGCTACAAAGTTTTGGCAGGAGCGGCTCTGTTGTTGATTGTGATTTTGTACTTCGGTTCCAGTTATCTTCAGGTTAAATACAGTAGTTCCTTTTCTGCCCGGAAAATATCCCTGGCTTATCTGCTTAGGAGAGGGGCCCTGACATCTCTGGGGATTATGGTGATGGTTGCTGTGGTATTTTTTATGAGCTTTGATTTCTGGTATGATCAACTGCACTGGTGGTTGTTCGATAATGAATACTGGTTGCTAAATCCTGAAGTTCACAATTTGATCAGCATTTATCCGGTACCTTTCTTTTACAATACTTTGGTGCGGATTGTTGCTAGAACTGTGATTTATCTAGTTGGTATATACTTGATTTCATTGACCTTCCCTAGATTTTCGTTCCAGGGTTTGAACAAAAGCTAAAACCTCAGCAACTGCTTGGTAAAGTTCTTCCGGTATTTCCTGATATAAGGACAGTTTGGACAAGGTGTTGGCCAGCTCCGGATTTTGGTAAATGTGTATCCCTTCTTGTTCAGCTCTGCGAATGATTTCATCAGCTACCAGCCCTTGTCCGGCAGCTATTAGTTGTGGTGCTTGATTTATCTCGGGATTGTATTTTAAAGCTATTGCTCGTTTTAATCTGTCAGGATGGGGCTTAATATTTTGTGTTTCAGAACTGTTGTTTTGGTTGTTACGGTTGTTGTCCTGGCTAGTAGGCTTATTTTTATCTGGATTTGCCACGGTGATCACTCCCAGTTTGTATTTGGTGTTGTTATATTTTATAATCTAAATTCCCGTCAGGGACAAATGGTATTCTTGCCAGGTGCCTCTGCATAACTGGATCTTCTAGATATGCCTGATGGGTCTCCATTCTCGCTACTGTCAGACCTAGATTGTTAAGTCTTTGCTTTAATTGTACCAAATGATCTTCAAAAGTAGATTTAGTGGTTTCGGTGTTAGCTGTCAATTGTAGTGACAGAACTTTTGACATGAAATGGATTCTGATGACAACAGGGCCAAGTTTTTGGAGGTTTAAGTTGATTCCAAGAGTGATCTCAGGTGGTTTTTTGTCATTTCCGTACCCTGGTCTGCGATTTTGACGCTGAAAGCGGTTGATGAAAAATTGTCCTGGAGTTTTATTTTGACCTGTCTGAAATAAGAAGAATCCCCACAGAGGCTCTGCTTGGTGGCTTTGGTTGTTGACGGCATTTACAGCTCTACTGAGACCCAATAGATCCAAGAGATTATCTGTTTTAGCACCAGTTCCATCACTAGGGATTAATGGACTGGCAGCACTTTGCTCAATAGTTGGTTTAGCACCGGTTCCCAAAAACATTTTAAATAGATTGCTGATGGAAACCTGAATAGGTTCCTGAGTCTGATTGGCTCCCAAGCCTTGTTCTGGGAGTTCAGGGATCAAAAACAGATCTCCCAGGGGCGAAGAGCTCAACTCTTGGCTGAGGTCGGCCTGTATTAAGCCACGGGTGGCAGAAATTGTAGTGTCAGTAATGGGAAGTCCATTGAGATATAAAAAAGCGAGTTCTCGAGGTTGTAAATTTTCTTCGACTCCTGTTCCTTCACTGTTGAAAAAACTAGACAATTCTGATATTAGTTGGGGAGTGGGCTTTTTACCCATGGCTAAAACAGATTTGGCAAGTTCCCGATTCAGTGTGGTGTCGGCTATTCTAGACCCCTGTTCCTGAAAAAATTTGCCCGCTTTGGAATTTAGTTCTGCTTCTTCTTGAGACTCCAATAGCTGCAAGTAAGTGGTTCCCGAATTATCTACATGTACTCGGCCTTTGATCCAGGTTCCTTCTGATAGAGGAACTTCGGATTTTACTTGGAACAGGTTATTATTTAAGTTTAAAATCACCCGATCGCCATCGGTTTTAGCCACTTTGGCTCTGACTATATTGCCGGGCCTAAATGCTGCTTTTATTTTTTCAGCTACAGAAGTGAGCTGGAGATTATTTTGGTTTGTATTGGGTGAAGAGGGCAGAAATTTGATCACATTAAAACCTCCCAAAAACTGAACTAAAACTGAACTGAAATTAATATTTTATTGCTATCAAAAATGTAAGAATATAACAGTGCTTATCTAATAGAAATAGATTACTTATGAAAACAGATTACTAATGATAATATTCGCTGTTTAGGGAGGAAATCCTGTCGAAAATAGTGAACATGAAATTATAGGAGGGGACAATAATGGGTAAAATTAATATTAATTACAATTTTAGAAAAGCAGAACACAAAGATAGAGATGAAATGTTACAAATCTGTGATGAATTGGGACAGGATTATTTACCTAGAGTTATTGATAACTGGCTGAATATAAACCACGGAGGATTCTACTTACTGGAGGATGTTGATAAAGACCTTATTGTGGCCTTTTGTATTTTGAAGTTTTCTACACCAGATCAGGCTTGGTTGGCGGGTATGCGAGTGAGAGCAGATTATCAAAACTTAGGTGCTGGAAGCGAACTGACCGGTCGTATTTCAAAACAAGGCGGTGCAGAAGGAGCTAGATATGTTCGGTTGGCAACTACTTTTGACAATTATCCCGCACAAAAAGTGGCAGAAAAACACGGCTTTTATAAACAGTCACAATGGAGAGTTTTTTTTAACCAGGAATTTCCCGATTCCATTAAAGGAGAAAGTCAAGACCAAGAAAAAACACAGAATAATTCTGTTATCTGGCAGGAATTTGATCCCGACAAGTTACACCGGGCAGTTACAGGAGAATTTGAATCTAAGTTAGAATCTGGGCGCAGAATGTTATTTACTACTGATTTCATTTTTTTGGGACTAAATGAAGATGAAGTGACCAATCTGTACGGTGAAAAACCATTGTCTATGGCTGTACTGGGTGAAGATAAATCAATGGTAGTGTTCGGTCATGAAACTTTGGGTAAAGAAGAAGAACCGGTATTTGCAATTAATAGAATTTTATTTCAGAATGAAAGTACAGTTACACCCAAATATACCATCAAAGGCTCAAAAAGCCGACAGTTAGAGTTTTCTCAGCTAATCAAATCGCTATTGATTGATCTAAAGTCCAAAGGGTACTGGGGTTTTACCATAGCTTTTCCTTACAATCTGTGGGAACAATATTTTCGAGAATTAACCCAGTTTTTACCTTCTGATGAAGGAGCTTCTTTTTATCTGATGGAACGCTACTTCTCTCAATAGATAATAGCTACTGTGAGGGATTGATATTATATGAATGACAATATGGATAACGATAAGAATGATAATGATAGAAATGACAATAGTAAGAATGATAATGAGTATGGCAGAGGCGCCAATAACATCTATAAAGGTGATAATGGAAAAGGTCTCTCCAAATCAGGTAGTATTATTAGAGAAATCATCCGGTTAAACCGAATCACAGATAATAAGTTTAGCCGGGGTTATCTGGTGGGAGGAGGCCTGCGAGATCTATTGACGGACCTCACTCCCCTGGATATTGACTTGGTTTTCCCTGCTCAAATACTGGATGACCTGGTATCCCAATTAGATTCTATGGGAAAAGTAGTAGTATTAGATGAGCTAAGATCAGTTTATCGATTTATTCCCCATTTATACGAAGATGAAACAACTAATTTTTATATTGATCTATCACCTATAGATGGTTCTGATATCGAAACAGATTTGTTAAACCGGGATTTTACAATTAATGCCATGGCGCTGCCGTTATGTCGGCTTATTAACTGTTTGAGCAGCAGTCATAATAGAAATACTAGAGATAACGATAACTATAACAATGATAGTATTGACTGTCATAATAGTACTATTATGACTGAACTGTTCGGATCGATTATAGATCCCACAGGCGGGATGGGTGATTTAAAAGCAGCCAGCCTCCGTCCGGTAACTTCTGACATTTTTTTTCAAGATCCACTGCGCTTAGTCAGGGCTGCACGGTTTTATGGTCTTGGGTACAGATCGACTGATGAAATCGATGAGCTGATTCGAGAATATCTTCAAAGTAGTGATATTTCAAATACAAACATATTTTACATTTCTGGTGACCGATTGTATCAAGAGATTAACCGAATTTGGGAAAAAGTCTCTTTACAAGCTAATGTCTCGGTCCTTGATTTTCTCAAAAATTATGGGATAGTGGAAGCTATAGATCGATCAAGTCAGCTAGGTCAGATGGATCAGCTGGGAGCAGAACTTCAACATGTGATCGGTCAATATTATATGTTGTGGCAGCAGGTTTTTCCCAATCTAAGTAGTAGAGAGATTTCTGCTTTCATATGGTTTTTATACGGTTTTCCAGTCAAACAGATCAGTTTACCTAAAGATCTGGATCAACTTTTAGACACCGCCCTGCGGGGTTTTGAAGTTTGCTTACAGGGTTGTGCTTATATATCTGATATTCGTTCTGTCAATACGTTCAGTATTGATCAACAGGTCATGACTTGGGACAATAAATTGGGACCAAATTTTAAAACCAGGTTTTGTCTGTATGCCAAAGAATTGGTGACCAACAGATCTGTGTATAAACTGAGATATTTCATGTTAGGGATTTTATGTTATAAAGTATTAAATTTACACTCCAAAAACATCGGTGACTTGATAAATTATCTCGAACAAGAACAGCAGATTGTGACAGAACTTGCTAATAAATATTCACAAGTGACAAATAAGTATTCAGGTGATAGAATTGCCAGTATGGTAGGAAAAGAGCCGGGACCATGGTTGGGTGAAGTGTTGAGTCAGGTTCATTACTTAGCTTTGATGGATAGACAAGATGAAATAAGTCCATTAATTTGGCGATAATTATAGTTATTTCCTCTATGTGTTGGGGAAAATATAATGTATAATTGAAATTGGAGTTAAATTTTGTTAAAAGTACTTCAATATCGGTATACAATACCGATACTCAATATTACAAACAATTAATAGTTGATCCGGTAGGGAGAGTGAGAGAGTTGGCGTTGAATAGAGTGCAAGCAATAAAAGCAGCAAGTGCTATGACAATAATATCTCTACTGAGTAAAGGGTTTGGATTTATTAGAGAAATGGCTTTAGCCAGAGAATTTGGTGCCACCTTTGAAACAGATGCGTACTTGATTGCCATTATGATTCCCCAAATTTTATTTGCTTCTCTGGGAGCGGCTATTGCTACTACTTTTATTCCTCTGTACACTGAGGCCCGGCTGGATAAACAATATGCTGTCGGGTCTTTTGTCAGCACTTTTTTTAAAATCATGGTGGGGGTTAGTGCTGCTATTGTAACTTTGGCCATGGTTTTTACCCCTCAACTTATTTCGGTTATTTCTCCCGGCTTTACCGGTGAAGTCCGCGAACTTTCTATATTGCTCACTCGCATAATGATTCCAGTGATTATATTCTTGGCAGCAGGCGGAGTTTTGAAAGGAATTCTCCATTCACATAATGAATTTCTCATTCCCGTTTCTGTGGGTGTCTATCAAAATATAATTATCATAGCTTTCATTGTGTTGTCGGGTTCTGTTTACGGGATTGAGCTGGTTACTGTGGGAAGTTTGATCGGTTTTTCCATGAATTTTTTCGTACTTCTCCCCAAAGTGAAAAAATTACAGGTTCCATTGCTTTCTAAATTGGAACCTTTTCATCCCCTAGTGAAAAGGGGATTTTATCTGATGCTCCCTATTTTGTTTGGAAATATGGTACTTCAATTGAACAAATTAGTGGACAGAATGCTGGCATCCAATTTAGAAGAGGGGAGTATATCAGCTCTCAATTATGCTGCTAAAGTATATACACTGCCTCATGGTATATTTGTCATGGCGGTGGCAACAGTGTTGTACCCTTCATTTAGTCAGTACGCCACTAAAGGGAATATAGAAAAGCTGAAAGAAACTATGGTTAGCGGCTTATCTAGTATTGTATTTTTAATTTTACCTATGATGGCCGGTGCTATTATTTTACGGGACCCCATTATTACTTTCCTATTTGAACGGGGAGAATTTGATCCGAGAGCCACGGAACGTACGGCTTTTGCACTGTTCTTTTACTCTTTGGGTATGTTGTCCATTTCCCTGCGGGAAATAATTAATCGGGTTTTTTATTCTTATCAAGATACTAAAACACCTATCAGAATAGCCACAGCTTCGGTGGTTTTAAATATAATCTTGAATCTGATTTTAGTCCATCCACTAGGGCATGGGGGTCTGGCTTTGGGTACAAGTTTGGCTATGACTTTTGGATTAGTGCTGTTATTTATCTATGTACGAAAATTCATTGGTCCGTTCGGGTTGTCAACATTTTTAGCCAACAGTAGTAAGATGCTGATAGCTGCACTGGCAATGGGAGTTATCCTGGCAGCTGTACATTCTGTTTTATCACCTGAACTATGGGCGTTTTGGCAGCTGGTAGTTCCCAGTTTATTAGGTGGTAGTGCCTACTTGGCACTGTGTCGAATTATGAAAGTGGAGGAAATGGGCATTGCCAAGGAAATACTTATCAAAGGTATTAATAAATTGAGAGGGAGATAATTAACACAATATAACAGTGCCTAATAAAAAAATTAAATAACTTTATAAAAAAATCTAAACTATTTAAACAGGATATTAACAAGATTAAATAGAATAGTTTTAAAAAGGCTTGTGATGTAATTCTCAAGCGTAAAGGGGGAGTGGGTATTGCTAGAATTTTCTTTGTTCAGTCCCAAAACAGTGCAGGGGAAAGAATTTCGCAATAGAATTATCATGCCACCGATGGCTAGTGAAAAAGCCACAGAATCAGGAGAAGTGACAGAAAAACATTTGGATTATTACCGGGAAAGAGGTAAAGAAGGTTTGGGCGGAATTATTGTAGAGCACGCTTTTGTATCTGAAACTGGCAGGTTCAGTAAACATCAACTGTCAGCGGCTGATGATAAAATGTTAGAAGGACTGTCTAGTTTGGCCCAGTGTATTAATAATACCAGTGCTGTGTCCATCCTTCAGATTAACCATGCTGGAGCTCTTGCTTATAATAAAAAAAATGTTACACCCATAGCACCTTCTCAAATAGCACCACCTAATAATAACGAAGTGACTCCCAGAGAGATCAGTATTGAAGAAATAGAAGAGATAAAAGCTCAGTTTGTAGCTGCTGCAAAAAGAGCTGTCAAAGCGGGGTTTAATGGAATAGAGCTCCACGGTGCCCACGGTTATTTACTGAATCAGTTTAACTCTCCACTAACTAACCTGCGGCAGGATGAATATGGTGGGTCTCGAAATAATAGGGCCAGGTTGTCTTTGGAAATAGCTTCTGAAGTTAAAAAATCAATAGGTGACAAACTATTACTCTATCGTTTAGGTGCTGTAGATAGTTATGCTAAAGGACTTACTGTACCTGATGCTATCTGGTTATCTAAAGAACTGATGAGAGCGGGAGTGGATATTGTGGATGTATCAGGAGGACATGGTGGTTATCGAGGGAATAAAGAGGTTCAAGGATACTTTGTGCCTGTGGCTTCAGAAATCAAACATCATCTTCCCGCACCGGTGATAGTTTCAGGAGGGATTACCACACCGAAATACGCGGAGCAGGTGGTTTCCCAAGAAGGGATAGATTTTGTGGGTATAGGGAGAGCTTTATTGTCTCGTCCGGATTGGCCTTCCATGGCTCGTAAAGAGCTGTTTAGTTCTAATTAAAAGGCTGTTGGATCGTTAACATGTAATGTTAAACCTAAACAAAATTTGTTCAATCAAAGAGTTCAGCTATCAACTCTAATACATCCTAATAGAAAGTATCTGTGAACAAGGTCTGGTGACTGTTAGTCATTAGGCCTTATTTTACTTAAACATCTTAAGTGAAATTAATATTTTATTGCTATCAAAAACACAATATAACAGAAACACAATATAACAGCGCTTTTTAAGTGGAAATGATTGTAGTATAATGTATAAGAGGTGTTTCTATATGGAATTGTATTTAGATAATAGTGCTACTACTCCAGTGGGTCAAGAGACAGCCAATTTGATATATAAAATGATGACAGAGGGTTATGGCAATCCCAGCTCTTTACATAATTATGGTGTGATTGCAGAGCAGAGGGTTTCTAAAGTGCGTTCATTTATTTTAAATGCACTGAAAGTCAATTCAGGACGATTGGTATTTACCTCTGGTGGTACGGAATCCAATAATTTGGCTATCAGAGGTACTGCTTATAGAGAGATAAAGCGAGGACGTCATTTGATTACCAGTCAAGTGGAACATCCATCAGTAATAGAAGTGTTTCGCTCGTTGGAATCAGAGGGTTTTTCCGTGAGCTATCTGCCTGTGGACAATACTGGAAAAGTAAAGCTGTCAGCTTTAGCACGAGAGCTCTCTTGTGAAACTACTTTAGTAAGTGTGCAGGCTGTAAATAATGAACTAGGCACTGTGCAGCCGCTCAAAGAAATAGGAGCAGAGATAGAAAAGAGTCGGTCATCGGCAGTGTTTCATAGTGATGCGGTTCAAGCAGTAGGTAAGATGGATCTGTATCTTCAGGAATGGGGTGTTCATCTCGTGAGTTTGAGTGCCCATAAATTTCACGGTCCCAAAGGTATAGGAGGATTGTATTTTGATTCTGAAGCTAGACTGACACCTTTATTTCGGGGTGGTGGTCAAGAAGAGAGCTGTAGGCCGGGTACTGAGAATGTTCCTGGAATTGTCGGTATGGGAAAGGCTTTAGAACAGAGTGTGAAAAATCGGGAGCAAATTGATAATTTGTACCGATTAAAACAACTGTTGTATCGCAAGGTAAAGGATAATTTGGGCGAAAATGTGATTTTGTTGGGACCGGATTTGGATGAGGGTGCTCCTCATGTGCTATCTTTGGCTTTTTACGGTGTGAAAGCTGAAGTACTGATCCATGCTTTAGAGCAAAAGGGGGTATATGTATCAGCAGGTTCAGCTTGTAGTTCTAATAAGCAGGGCGAAAGTTACGTATTATCTGCTATGGAAATTTCTCGCGAATACCTGGATGGAGCAATTAGACTGAGTTTTAACTATAATCAAAATCTTGAAGACGCAGAATTTGCTGCAGAGCAAATTATTTCAGCTTATTATGAAGTTTCTAAATACACCAGGGGGTGATTCATTGTTCAATTATTTACTGGTAAGATATGGAGAAATAGGTTTAAAAGGAAAAAATAGATCTATGTTTATCAAAAGTCTTGTGGATAATATAAAGGCATCTTTAACTGGACTAGATGTCAATAAAGTATATACTGCCCAAGGTAGGTTGTATATTCCTTTAAATGGTGAATACGAGCAGCTAAAAGCTGTTCAGGACCGGATAACCAAAGTGTTTGGCATAGTATCTGTTAGTCCTGCAGTGAAAGTGGAAT
Source organism: uncultured Clostridia bacterium (assembly GCA_964556025.1). Classification (GTDB taxonomy): domain Bacteria; phylum Bacillota; class Natranaerobiia; order Natranaerobiales; family Natranaerobiaceae; genus Natranaerobius. Next base: position 9,734 of record CAZKUS010000021.1, read on the forward strand.
CAAATCTGGATAAGATTAAAGATACTGCTTTACAAGTATTTGAAAGCAGTATGAGAGATAAATATACTGAAAATGTATCACAAAGTGAAAGTTCGGATGGTGCTGCAGTGAATCAACGGAAAATATCTTTTAAAGTGGATTGTCGCAGAGCTGACAAAACTTTTGTTAAAAATTCCATGGAGATGAATAAACTTTTGGGTGCACATATCATGGAAAACTTTCCAGATCTTACTGTAGATGTTCATACACCTGATATAACAGTCTGGGTGGAAATTAGAGAGGATGGGACTTTTCTATACACTGATAAGATTTCCGGTCACGGTGGGTTACCTGTGGGAACTACCGGTGATGGGATTTTATTACTGTCCGGAGGTATTGATAGTCCGGTAGCAGGATGGGTGACTATGAAACGCGGTGTTAGAGTTACTGGGCTTCATTTTCACAGTTATCCTTTCACTAGTGAACGTGCTTTGAAAAAAGTAGAAGATATATCCCAAATAATATCTCGTTTTGGTGCGGGATCACAAGGTAGTTTCAAGCTAATTGTCAATCATTTCACTGAAATTCAAAAGGCGATTCAAACTCACTGTAGTGAGAATATGTGGGTCACGGTTATGCGCCGGTTTATGTTTAAGATAGCCAATAGATTGGCCCATGAAAATGGAGCCCTTACTGTGATTACAGGTGAGAATGTAGGTCAGGTTGCCAGCCAGACATTGGAAAGTATGCAAGCTGTTAGTCATTATGTGGACATACCAGTTTTAAGACCTTTGGCGGGGATGGATAAAAAAGATATTATGAAGTCGGCGGAAACCATAGGGACTTATGAAATTTCTATTCGGCCTTATGAAGACTGCTGTACACTGTTCCTACCTGAAAATCCTAAAACTAGACCTACTGTAAGACAAACCGATAAAGAGATGAACAAACTGGACGTTGAAGGTTTAGTGACAGAATCATTAGAACAAACCACAGTAAAATATTTTCAACCCTATAGTGAAAACTATGGAGAATTGGATTTAAATCTGTAAAAGTGACAATTTGCGCAAAGTTCGGTTGATGGATGACTTTAATCCTATTTTTGATCGTTAAGATGTACTATCAACCCTATAAAAAAATCGTTCCATCGAAGAGTTTGGCTATCAACAACAGACTATAACAGTACCTTTATAATAAGAAATTGAACAGGGTGAGGGGGTAATTGCATGAATCTGGATTATTTTGAATCTTTTTTCACAATTGTTGATGAAGGTAGTATTACTAAAGCGGCAAAAAAGCTGCATATCAGTCAACCTGCGCTGAGTGCACAAATCAACTGTTTGGAAAAATACTTTCAAGTATCATTAATCGAAAGATCTACAAAAGGAACTAAGTTGACCCCGGCGGGTGAAATTTTGTACACAGAGGGTAAAAGATTCAACAATCTATTCCGTAGTATGTGTAACAAAATTAGGCAGTACTCTGAAGACGGTACAGACGAGCTTTATATAGGTGCCTCTTCCACTATTGGAAATCACGCCATGCCTTGCACTATCTTTTCGTTTAAAGAGAGATATCCACAATATGATATTATATTAGAGATGGGGAATAGTAAAAAAATTATTGATATGGTAGTGGAGGATCAGGTGGGTTTAGGGCTTATTGAAGGTCCTGTAGACAACGATCTACGTAAGGAATTGAAAGTTAGTGGTATTCATACCAAGAGAATGGGCTCTGACCAGCTGGTTGTAGCAGCTCCTTTTCAAGAACCATGGGTAAATAGAGATTTTATCACTGTGGAAGAACTGACTCAAGAGCAGCTTGTACTTCGTGAGAAGAGCTCTGGGATAAGGAGAACTGTGGAACAAGTATTAGCTAGCCACGGTTTAAAGACGTCTCAACTAAATATACCCATGGAATTAGCTGATAATTCGGCTATTATGTGTGCTATTACTAATAATAAAGGATTGTCTATTCTTCCCCAAAAAGCCATTAAACATGAAATAATGTCCGAATCGGTTAAGTCATTGGTAGTTGAAGGAATTGACTTTCATCATCCCTTAACTATGATCTATCATCCCAGTAAATTGGACGACTTTTTGCACAGGGAATTTTTTGATATGTTGGTAAATGAAGGATTTTGTTTCTGTTAAGCAGAATTCTTTATTAAATAGCGTATTAATCTAGTAGAGCTATTAAAGGAATTTTTTGAATTTAGTCACAAAATTCATTCAATTGAAGAGCTCAACTATCAACAACAAAATATAAGAGCGTCTATATTTTGTGATGGAAATTACTTGTAATAATTTTAACACATCATAAGGAGGGTTGTTTTCATGAGTATGAGTATTTTTGAAGAGATGAAAAAACACGGTCATGAACAACTAATGTTTAATTATGATTCAACTACAGGACTAAAATCAATTATTGCAGTTCACGATACCACATTAGGACCGGCATTGGGAGGATGCCGAATGCTTCCCTACGAAACGGAACAAGAAGCTTTAGAAGATGTACTGCGCTTATCTAAAGGGATGACTTATAAGTGCGGTATTTCGGGAGTAGACTACGGAGGAGGCAAAACAGTTATCATTGGAGATCCGGAACAGGATAAATCAGAAGGACTATTTCGAGCATTGGGTCGCTATGTGGAAACTTTGAAAGGACGATATTATACAGGTACTGATGTGGGTACTGTGCCTGAAGATTTTGTAAATGCTCTTCGAGAAACCAATCATGTTGTCGGTCTTCCAGAAGAGTTCGGTGGAGCTGGTAATTCCGCTATTAACACTGCTTTTGGCGCTTGGATGGGCATCAAAGCTTGTGTGAAAGAAAAGTTTGGAAATGATGATCTGTCGGGTAAACGAGTGGCTGTACAGGGATTAGGTAAAGTCGGAAAGGTTTTGGTAGATTTTCTGGTGGAAGAAAAGGCCGAGGTGATTGTTACCGATATTAGTAAAGAAAATATACAAGAAGTAATCAGTCGCTACTCGGAAGTGGAAGTTGTGGAACCTGATGATATTTATCAGGTGGAATGTGACATTTTCAGTCCCAATGCTCTAGGTGCTGTTATCAATGACAATACTGTTGATAAGCTAAAATGTTCCATTATCGCTGGTGCTGCCAATAATCAGCTGAAAGAGGAAAAACATGGACGCATGTTATTTGACAAAGATATATTGTACGCTCCAGATTATATTGTCAATGGTGGCGGGTTGATTCAGGTTTCTGATGAAATAGGCGGACATGATAAAGATAGAATCAAAAAAAAGACAGAAAGAATTTATGATATATTATTACAGGTATTCAAAATTTCTCGGGAAGAGCATATTACTCCACAAGAAGCAGCTGATAAATTGGTAGAAGATCGCTTGAAAACGGTAGAAGGTCTACAGGCCAACTATATAGGTTGATTGATATAGTGATAATTGATTTTATGATGGTTGATATTAATTTATATTAGTATTAAATCTAATAAAATCGAAGTAGTTGTTACACACTTTCGTGACTTTAGTCATGACAGGTTCACTTTTACTCCAGCCTACAGTTTAGAATCGAAAGAGAAGGAGGGGAAAAGTTATGAAAATTTTAGTGATAAATCCCGGTTCTACATCTACTAAAATAGCACTTTATCAAGGAGAAAAGTCAGAGCTGGAAAAGACCGTGAGACATAATGAGCAAGAACTGAAAAAATTTGATAAACTGGCAGATCAGTTTGAATATCGCTTACAACATGTGAAAGATGCAGTTAAAGAAAAGGGATGGGATCTTTACGAACTGGAAGCAGTTGTGGCCCGCGGAGGACTATTGAAACCTATCCCTGGTGGAACTTTTGAAGTTAATAAACAGATGGTTAAGGATCTGAAAGAGGCACGGTACGGAGAACACGCTTCTAATCTAGGTGCCATTATGGCAGACAGTCTACGGGACGAGTTGAATATTTCTGCATATATTGTGGATCCGGTAGCTGTTGATGAATTTGAAGAAGTTGCTCGCCTGTCGGGATTGAAAGAATTAGAGCGGATTAGCCAATCTCATGCCTTGAATATGAAAGCAGTGGCTAGGGAAGTGGCAGGAGAGATGGATAAATCATATTTTGATGTTAACCTGATTGTTTGTCATCTGGGGAGTGGCATCTCTGTAGCACCACATAATCGAGGCAAAATGATAGATGTAAATAATGCTAATAATGAAGGCCCTTTTGCTACTGAACGATCTGGGACTCTACCGGCATATCAGTTGGTGAGGCTTTGTTATTCTGGAGAATACACTGAAGAAGAAATGGTTAAAAAAGTGGTTAAAGAAGGTGGAGTGTATTCGTACTTGGGCACTAAAGATATGATCAAAGTGGAGGAACAGGCAAAAAAAGGTGAGGAAAGAGCCAGATTGGTTTTGGATGCTATGGTTTACCAAATTGGAAAAGAGATTGGCGCCATGTCAACTGTCTTGGAAGGTGATGTAGATAAGATAGTAATTACTGGTGGCATGGCAAATTCTAAATATATTACCGGTAAAATAGAGAAAAAAGTGGACTTTATCGCTCCAGTACAAGTGGTTCCTGGAGAAAAAGAACTGGAAGCACTAGCTCTGGGAGCATTTCGAGTCTTAACCGGTAAGGAAGAAGCCCAAATTTATTGATGATCTGACACCACACAATTATTCAATAGTATAACTGCAGGTATAGGAGGGGAGTACTATGAGTTATAGAGACTTTTCTGAATTATTGAATAGCGCCAGAGAAATGTCCAAAACTCGGCTAAGTGTAGCAGCAGCTCAAGATAAACACGTTTTAGAAGCTGTCAAACAGGCTATGGAAGAAGGCTTACAGTTAGAGTTCATTTTAGTGGGAGACCAAGGAGAGATTGAGAAATTGCTGCAGGAGTTGAGTATCCAAGATCATTCTGCTATTTCTATCATTCATGCCTCTGATGATAAACAGGCCGCGGAACTGGCTGTGAAAGAGGTCTCACAAAGGAATGCGGATTATTTAATGAAAGGTTTGGTATCGACTAAGGACTTCTTAAAACAAGTTTTGCACCAAGACTACGGGTTGAGAACTGGGAGAATACTCAGCCATGTCGGTGCTTTTGAAATTTCTACTTACCCCAGGGTATTTTTTATGACTGATGGCGGCATAAATCCTGAACCTTCACTGGAAAATAAACAGGAAATACTCCAAAATGCGGTAGATTTTGTGAAAGCTTTGGGTATCCACGAACCTAAAGCAGCAGTTTTGGGAGCAGTAGAAAATGTAAATACCCAAATGGAAGCTACTTTAGACGGGGCTGTGCTTGCTAAAATGCAGGATCGTGGCCAGATTACAGGTGCACAGGTTGACGGTCCCCTGGCTCTAGATAATGCTATCGATGAACAAGCGGCTCGTCATAAAGGGATTGACAGTCCTGTGGCGGGGAAAGCCGATATATTGTTAGTTCCTGATATAGAGAGTGGTAATTTACTAGGTAAATCCATTACCTTTTTGGGTCAGGGAACTATGGCCGGTATAGTAGTAGGAGCTAAAGTCCCTGTAGTACTGACATCTAGAGCTGATAGTGTGCGAAGTAAAATTACTTCTATGGCCCTGGGTGCTCTTGCCACCGGAGGTCAATCGTAATATAATAGTTAAAAATGACGGGAAAGTTGTCGTCCCGGGGAAGGTGTGACAACATGGTATCCAAAGGTAGAGAAACCAGAAAAAAAGTAAAAATAAAGACTAAACCATTAGCAGCCGCTTTACTTGTGTTAGTGCTTTTAGTGGGAGGTGGCGTGTATCTCATTGTAGGAGATGATGAACAAGTGACAGAACCTCCCGAAGAAAAAGAAGAAGAAAAAGACAAAGAAACGGATACAGACCCTATTGATGAAAAAGATGAAGAAGATATTGTAAGATGTGAATACTGTGGCACTGATTTAGAAGAGCATGGCGAAGAGTTAGACAGACCTGTGGCTTTGACACTGGGAAACTCTGGATCTGAAAGACCCCATTCTGGAATAAACTCTGCTTGTGTGATGTATGAGGTCCCTGCTGAAGGAAGTGTGACCAGATTACAGGCGGTATACAATCATGATTATCCTGAACGGATTGGTCCCATCAGATCAGCCCGGTATTATACAATATCTCTGGCTATGGAGCATGATGCCATTTATGCTCATATTCAAGGTTATCAACCCGTGATGAATAAAATAAGAGATCTCAGTGTTCCTACCATCAATGAATACGGTGATGGCTCGGCTTTTTGGAGATCTGATGAGCGTAATGCTCCATATAATACTTACACTACTATTGAAGACTTGGTAGAAGCTGCTGATAACCGGGGTTATCGAGATAAAGGCGATAGGGATAGTTTTATTGATTATAAAGAAAACTATTCAGAACAGGAAAACTTTATCTCTGATTATGACCAAGGTGAACATAGTGAAACAGCTGAAGAGATTACGGTGGATTATTACGGTAATGTTGTGGAATATTATTACGATACTGACGAAGATAATTATGAACGCCATATAGGGGGAGAACCTCATATTGACGACGAAGACGAGGAAGTGGTGACTGCC
>CAZKUS010000022.1:0-15755 GCA_964556025.1 uncultured Clostridia bacterium
AAGACATCGGCCTTTCACGCCGAAGTCAGGGGTTCGAATCCCCTAGGGGTCACCACATGGGCGGATAGCTCAGTTGGGAGAGCACCTGCCTTACAAGCAGGAAGTCGCAGGTTCGAGCCCTGCTCCGCCCACCAATAAAACCTTCTCTTATGAGAAGGTTTTTTATTATTCTATGTGGAATACTATTTGGGAGAGCTGTCTTATGCAGTCTAAGAGATTAACAGCAATAAAGCAGTTAGTACCCAGATGTGATTTAGTTCTTGATATAGGAACTGATCATGCTATGCTGCCAATATTACTGATAAAAGAGAACAAAGCCAATTTCGTAATTGCTTCTGATATAGCTAGGCCTCCTCTAGTTAAAGCTGCTAAAAATGTATCAAAAAATTCTTTAGATAACTTTATTGACCTTCGTTTAGGTGATGGTTTACAGGTACTTGATAATGAAATGCCATCTGTGATCATTTTAGCAGGTATGGGTGGATTGAAAATAATAGATATATTATCAGTACGAAAAAAACTTTGGAAAGGCAACTCAGAGTTAGTTATTCAACCTCAAACTGAATTTTTCGAACTGAGAAAATACTTAATTGAGCAAAAGTATATTTTTAATGACGAGCTGTTAGTTAAAGAAAGTGATAAATTTTATCAAGTTATGCACCTAATTCCCGATTATAGCCTTAAAAATGATAAAATAAATAGAATAACTACCAGTTATTCTGTTTTAGAACTGGAGTATGGACCAATTTTGCTATATAAAGATACGCCTGAAGTAATTGAATATTTGCAGGGAGAATTGTCAAAAACTAAAACGATATTGACTAATATAAATAAATCGAGACAGCAAGTAGATAAATCCAAAAAAGTATTTATGGAAAAGAAACTTAAGGGTCTTTTGGAGGTGCTTAATATTGAATCTAGTCACTAAAAAACAGATAATAGATATAATAGAAGATATCGCTCCACAAGAGTATGCTATTAATGCGGATAATCCCGGCTTACAAATTGGGGACTTAGATGGAGAAGTAGCGAAATGCTTGGTCTGTTTAGATGTTACACAATCGGTGTTAGAAGAGGCTATTGACAATAATGTGGATTTAATTGTATCTCATCATCCTGTGATTATGGAACCTTTAAATGATTTATCCAATTATAGTTTACCTTCATATATTATACAAGCCATTAAGCACGATTTAACAATATACAGCTGTCATACTAACTATGATGCGGCACCAAAATTGGGTGTAAATCACGCTTTGATTGATAGACTTGGTATAACTCTCAATTCTTCATTACCACTCCAGCCAAGTTATGAACATAGGTATTATAAATTAGTTGTTTATGTACCTAAAGACTATATATGGGAAGTACACTCTAGTGTCACTGGGTCAGGAGCTGGCTGTTTAGGAAACTACAGTCATGTGAGCTTTCAATCTGAAGGACTGGGGACATTTTATCCTTGTAGTGGTTCTAATCCAGTTATAGGACAGGTTGATAATTTATCCAAAGTTACTGAAATTAAATTAGAAACTATAGTTTTAGATAGAGACTTGAATCATGTAATTAATGGAATGTTAGCAGTTCATCCTTACGAAGAACCTGCGTATGATGTTTACATGTTGAAAGAACCGATTAAAGTAGTAGGACTTGGATTAGCTGGAGAATTACTAACACCTATTTCTGGTCGAGACTTAATCAACAAGGTCAATGCCAATTTGCAAACTGAAGCTAGAATTGCTGGTCCTATGTATGAGACAATTTCTAGATTAGCGGTCTGTGGTGGAAGTGGAGGAAAATTAGTACAAAATGCAAGTTATAGAGGAATACAGGCTTTGATTACAGGAGATGTCAAGTATCATGAAGCTTTAACAGCTAGAGAACAGAATATAATGCTTATTGATGCTGGACACAGAGAAACTGAATTACCGTCAATTGACCAACTTGCAAATTATATTAATGATAAATTGGGTAGTGGATGTAAAACAGAAATATCGGTCAGCAGTAATCAAGATTCTGTTTTTTATTAGGTAGAATTACAGTGAAATACTGTAGTTCTACCTAATTTTATTTTTACAGTTGGCGCTGTTATATTCAGCTATCAACATTCAACTTTAAGCCTTACAGTTTACTTCAGGGGGGATTCTGATTGGATCAAAAAGAATATATTCGAGAACTGTTCCAGTATGAAAAGAGTTTATTAGAATTGGAAGCAAAACTTGAATCTTTGGAAAAAGATGAAGAGATTCAGAATCTACAACAAGAGAGAGATGTATTGATAGAAAAATTGGAAAGTAAACAAAAAAACTTAGATGAAAAACACAAACAAATGAAATTTAAAGAAATGGAAAGTGAACAATTACATCAAGAAAAACAGGAGTTAGAAAGTGAATTGTATTCAGGTAAAACTACTGGTAGTAAAGAACTTAAAGATATGTCTGATAAAATTACCAAATTAGCAGAACAAGAACAAGAAGCTTTTAATAAATACTGTACTTTAATGGAAGAAGTGGAATATGAACAGTATCAGCTTAGTGCTGATGATCGCAAACTAACGGAAATCAAACAAAATTTAGTGAATCGACAAAGAAAAAATAATGAAGAAATTGCGGAAATACAGGATAAAATAAGTGAAAAAAAAGTTCGTATTTCTGAATTGAGACAACAAATTTCGGAAGAACTATTAAAGTGGTATGAAAAACTAAAAAATAAATATCCCAGAGATGCTGTGGTTACCATGCTGCCTAAAGAAGATACATGCGGTTGCGGCTTGAATTTATCCACTGAACAGCAGGCAAATTTAACAGCACAAGAAGTAATTTTTTGTAACAGTTGTGGTAGAATATTAATTTTGACTCAATAGTTTAGGTGTGTTATACTAGGAAATCCGGAACAGAGAAAGCAAGTCATCTGTTTATCAATATTGCCGGAGTTATTTACAAGTAAGTCGGGTAGTCGCGAGGACAGTCTTGTCTTCGAGGAAAGTCCGAGCTCCATAGGGCAGGGTGCTGGGTAACACCCAGTGGGGGCGACCCCCAGGAAAGTGCCACAGAAATAAACCGCCAGGTATTCCTGGTAAGGGTGAAAAGGTGCGGTAAGAGCGCACCAGCGGTCAGGTGACTGGCCGGTTAGGTAAACCCCACCCGGAGCAAGACCAAATAGGGAAGGGATGAAGCGGCCCGCTGACCTTCCGGGTATGGTCGCTAGAGGTGTTAGGCAACTAGCATCCTAGAAAGATGACTGCCACTCCCCTACGGGAGGACAGAACTCGGCTTATAGACTTACTTGTAAAACTTCGGCAATGTAAGAGGGGCTGCCTTAATTTATAGGCAACCCCTTTTTTATAAGGTTCAGTTTTAAATTGTATATTGAAAGCTATTTAACTTTAATGAGTATATTAACCTATTTAGATTTGTGCTGAAACCCACGTACTAAGACAAAAGGTGTTCCTGCATCAGCCGACCCTGTTATCAAATCTGCCATAGTTCCCAGTATGCTGGTAACGCTACGAGGTGTTGTTCCTACATCTTGGGGAAGGGTTTCATCTTGGTCAGCTAACCTTTGTTTGATTTGTTCTCTGGAATAACCTTGTCTGTAAAGAGTATCAACTTGTAGTTTTAATTTTGAACCTTCTCTTAAGTTTACCCCTCTTAATTTTTCACTAGCTCCTATGGCCGGATGGGGGTCAGCTAATTCATATATTCCAGTATCAGGATCTTTATAAGCTCCATCACCAAAAATTAACACTTCCACATTTTTGCCGGTAACTTCAGAAATTTTGGCTTTGATTTCGTCTGCTGTTTTATCAGGATTTTCAGGTAGTAACTTCAGTACTCCATTTTCCATATCAGAAACATTAGAGCCTATTAACCCCCAAGCATTATTTCCAATATCTTTTGCTGTGATTACGGGGACTTTAGCGCCAAAAGAGCTAAATAATTCTTTTAATTTATCCCGTTCGTGGACAGCACCGATACAAATTCCATCGATAAAACTCAATTCATATATTTTCACAGGATTATTAGTGAAAATCACTGTCCCTTCAGCTCCTGCATCTGAAATAATGTCTTGATACAGTTGACGGTAATCGTGACCTGTAATGGGATGTGGGAAGGTATGATTTTTAACTTCATTGGTGTAGATAGCTTCCGGATCGTAGTAACTATCTATTTGATCACCAAAATTTATGGTTGTGATTTCAGGACTAGAATTATTTAAATAGTCTTGAGCATCAACAATAGTTATGGTATTGTGTTCAAGACTCACTGTAATACTTAAGGCCAAGTCAGCTTCAGCTACATCAAATTTAATTCCAAGAGCTTTTCTAGCAGTTTTTTCAAGATTTTCAAAAGAGACTTCTGCTACAGCTTTATAACCCTGAGGTGTAATCAACGTCAAATCTGCAATGCCTTTACCGGTTATTTTGCGAATACTCTCTAACTCATAGCCTAGCTCTTGAAACTTCAAACCCGTTATAATCTCTCTGATCAGCACATTAAGTTGTGGTGTACTACCTCTAGCTTCATGTAAGCTTTGTAATGTTTTTTTTAACCTTAACCTAGTATTAGCAAAATTTTCGTCTATGACTTGATTACCGACTTCATCAAAGGGGATAGGAAATTGGACGATAACTTTACCTCCTCGAGTGGCTAAAGATAAAGCTCTTAAAATTAGAGAGAACCTATTTCGGCTGGCAATAGGGCTTATAACACCTAATGTGCTCCGTTCTTTTAAATTTAATTGTTCACGAATTTCTTTAGCTAGTTCTTCGCAAGATACGTATTGATTTTGAGATCTAGCTACTACTGCTTCTGTAACACACACTATATCATTGTCATCAATTACATTTTTTACTGTATTTGCTGTAATTTCTGCTATATCATCGTGAGGTACAATTAAATCTGTTTTCAATCCAATTGCTGCAACTCCGGTATTGTTAGGTAAACTTAAATCACTCATATAATCACACTCCTAAATTAAATATAATTACAAAATAATACTCCACTTCATAATTGTAACATTTTTATTAAATATTTGCCTATTAGCAGGAATATAACGATAAAAAGCTAATTATACAAATAGCAATATTAGTTTGAGTAGGTTAGATAAATAAAATACCAAATTTGCATAACTGTTAATTGTAAATTTTACAGTTAACTAAAACGAAAATAGTAGTTTTAATAGTTGTTATATAAATGAATTTTCTTTAAGGGAGGGTGTCTTATGGCAGAAGAGCAACAAGTGTTGATAGTTGATGATGATAAAGATCTTTGCAATATGGTTAAAATGACTTTAGAACATGAAGGATATAGTGTAGATATGGCATATGATGGCAAAACTGGATTTGAGTACTCGGAGAAAAATACTTATCACACTATAATTTTGGATATCATGTTACCAGAAATGGATGGTTGGGAAGTTTGTCATAAAATCAGGAATTCAGCAATTAACCACAAAGTACCGATAATAATGTTGACAGCTAAAGTCGAAGAAGATGATAAAATCATGGGGTTGAAGCTGGGTGCTGACGATTATGTAACGAAACCGTTTAGCCCGAGAGAATTACTAGCAAGAGTTAGGGCTTTGATACGAAGAGATCAGGACTTCAAAGACAAAGATGAAATTTTGGAAAAAGGAGATTTAACTGTTGATGCACAAAGCTATAAAGTTTATGTAAAAGATCAACAGATTGATTTACCACCTAAAGAGTTTGAACTACTGTATTTATTAGTTAAAAATCCCCAAAAGGTTTTTACTAGAGAAGAGATTTTAGAAAAAATTTGGGGATTTTCATTTGCTGGAGGAACCCGTACAGTAGATGAACATGTTAAAAGAATCCGCAAGAAATTAGAACCTGAGAGTGATTATGACAGTTTAATTCAAACTGTCTGGGGTGTAGGCTATAAATTTGAGGTGAAAAATGATGCTTGAAAAGCTCAGGCCTAAAACATTATTTTTAAAGCTGCTTGTTAGTTACTTAGTTGTAATCTTGGCAACTTTGGCAGTTTTGACAATTATCATGTCCTATTTAGTTGAAGAATATTTTTACGGTGCTAGAGAGTGGGAAGTTAATACACAAGCTAGAGAAGTAGCTAGTATGTTACAAGAACCTATGGAAGAAAACAATCTACAAGAAATTATGTCGACTACTCAAACTTTATCCCGTTCTTTTGAAGCTGAAATAGCAGTTTTTGATGAACAAGGTGATAATATTACTATAGCTAACTATTATTCCGAAGAAGAGGAAGAGACAGGTGATGTTGATTTTGATGATGATGAACTAAATCACGTATTAGATGGTAACTCTTTAACTAAAAAACTGGTTGGGCCTCAAGCGGAAAGGTTACTGATAGCGATTCCTGTATATGAAAGTAAAGATGAAGAAGAAAAAGATGAAAAAGAAAATGGTGAAAACCAAAAAAATGATGAACAAGAGGATGAGGCAAATAATGAATATGAAGACAAATCGGATAATAATGGTAAGTCAGAATCATTAGAACTGGCAGAAAAGAACAATGATAGTAATGACAATAGCAAAGCCTCGGATTCTGAGGCTAAGGATGACAATAGTAATGGCGATGAAGATGATCAAGAAGCTGAAGTTATTGGGACAGTCAGTTTAAATGTTGCTATGGCAGGCATTGAAGATACTTTAGCAAACATAAGTAGATTGACATTGATCTCTGGTGGTATAGCTGTTGTAGTAGCAGGGATATTTTCTTTTACTATGTCAAAACACATTACTAGACCTCTGAGTTCGATAAACAAATCAGCTCAAGCACTTGCTAACGGCGATTTCACAAAAGAAATAGGAGAAGAAGTGTTAGAAGAGAGTGATGATGAACTTGGTAAAATTTCTAGAACTTTTCACTTAGCGGCTAAAGAAATTGAGACTAATATAGAAGAGCAAAAGAGATTGGCAATTTTCCGTAAGAATTTAGTTGATAATGCTTCCCATGAGTTTAGAGCTCCTTTGAGCGCTATTAGAGGATATAGTGAATTGATTATAGACGATGTTGTACCCGAAAAAGATCAAAAATATTATTTGAATTTGATATGGAAAAATTCAGTTGAATTAAATCAGATGGTCGATACTTTGCTAGACTTATCAAGTTTGGAGAGTGGGACTATTAATCTTGATAAGAAACAGCTTGTACCTAAAGAAATTTTGTCTGGAGCTATGGAAATGGTGGCGCCAGACGCAGAAAAAAAACAACATGCTTTGAGTATTGATTCGGTAGAAACAAACAGCAAATTTCTGGGAGAACCTCACCGGATTAAACAAATTTTAGTAAATTTACTAAAAAATGCTATACAATATACACCAGAAGGTGGAAAGATAAGTTTAAGGACATATGAACAAGAACAGTATGTTGCTCTTGAAGTCGCAGATAATGGTGTTGGAATTCCAGATAATGAAAAGCCTAGGATTTTTCAGAGGTTCTATAAAGTTGACAAATCACGTAATCAAAATAAAGAGGATAGAAGTACTGGATTAGGTTTGGCAATAGTTAATGAATTAGTGAAATTGCATGGAGGTAAAATTCAAGTGGCTAGTAAAGAAAATGTAGGTAGTACATTTACTGTTTTTTTACCAAAAGTTGAATAACTTGTATGTATTGATAAAATGATTACAGACAGGCGCTATTATAGTCTCCTGTTACCTGACTTTAATTCTACTGTTGGATTGTTAAGATGAGAGATATATTTCTCATCTTAACAATTTGATTTTTCTCTGTCTTGGTCCATCAAATTCGCAAAAGAAAATACCTTGCCAACGCCCAAGGTCTAATTGCTGATTTGCAATAGGTACTACCATGCTTGGTCCAATTAATGTTGATAATAAGTGGGCAGGGCTATTACCTTCCATATGTTCAAAAGTGATATTGGGCACTAGTTGTTTAAATGCGCTTTCTAAATCATTTACAACGCTGGGGTCGGCACTTTCGTTGATAGTGATTGCTGCAGTAGTATGAGGCACAAATAAAGTGACGGTTTGAGAGAGTTCAGAACGGTTTATTTGTGTTAGAAAAGTTTGAACTTCTTCAGTAATATTTATAAGTTCTACACGCTTCTTAGTAGTAACAGAAAATTCCATGGTAACCCTCCAATAACTTATAGTTTTTGAGTTGGAGTTGATATATCTGTATTTATTGTCATTCAAGTTTAATTAACTTAACTTGATTTTACTATTCTCCATTTAAGTTACATATGCACCCAAAATGGAGAATCGATCAATTTAAAGCAAATTATTTAAGAGAAAATTTTGACTGGTTTATTAAATAAATTTGCAGTTTGAATTAATTTGTTATGCGTTATTGCTTGAGCATATTTTTCTGTTGTTAATCTACTTACAGTATTTAAATGGATACTATCGATACTAAGTTGGTTTACAAAGTTTGCAAGTTCCTGTAACTCAGTGTCAGAATCATTGTATCCAGAAACTAATAATATTTCCAAAAATATTTTCCCGGAAAATTTCTCGACTACCTGTGAGATACCTTGCATTAGATCGTTTGGATGGATTGCTTTATGTGGCCTATTTACCTTTTTAAAACTTAATGGATCAATGGTGTCTAGAGAAGGAACTATTAAATCTGTATTAGATAAATCTTGTTGAACATCTGGATAAATCAACATTGATGAATTGGTGAGCACTGCAATAGGTGTTGATGTTTCTTGTTTTATTGAATCTATAATTTCACCCAAATTTTTATGTAATGTGGGTTCACCAGAACCAGAAAAAGTAATAAAATCTAAATTAGTATGTTTTTTTACTGAACTTACAACTTCAGAAATAATCCGGTCAATAGGAGCGTATTTATCTCTCTGCACTGTTAACAAATTGGTGTTTGTGCCTTCTTCACAATAAATACAGTTAAAACTACAAACCCTGTCAGGTGTTATATCTACACCTAAAGAACTACCTAATCTTCTAGAACGAACTGGACCATAGGTGTAAAACAAAAATTATCACCTCCCTAAGGTAATTATAACTGATTTTATTATTTAGAAAAAGATATTCGACAACATTTTAAAGGAGTGATAGAATGACCAATGGAATTACTTCAAAGCGGGTGATTACAGATGGGAAAAAATTCAAAAAGGTAGTAGACCTAAAAGCGGACCAAGTACAACTACCTACTGGTATTGTTACTGGAGAACAGTTGCAGGATATGAAGCCCGGCAGTCAATTCATGGCAAATGATAAAAAGTACTTTGTGTTTGAATGTTCGTTAGCTGATTTTCTGGAGAAAAAATTAGAGCGAAAAACTCAGATTATGTATCCCAAAGAAATAAGTTATTTGATTTATAATTTGGATATTAATCCTGGAGATAAGGTGGGTGAGGCAGGTACTGGATCTGGAGCAATGACTTTATCTCTATCTAGAGCAGTGGGCCCAGAAGGTGCCGTGTACACCTATGAACAACGATCGGACTTTGATAAAGCTATTTCTAAGAATTATTCCAGGGGTAAAAAATTTGATAATGTGGTTTTTTACAAACATGCTATTGATGACGGTATAGAAGAACAAAATTTAGATGCATTCGTATTGGATGTCCGAGAACCTTGGCAAGTACTTGAACAGGTTGGTAAATCTTTGAAGACATCTGGTGACTTGGGGGTATTAGTTCCAACCTATAATCAAATTAGCTATACCTTACCAGCTCTTAAAGAAAATAATTTATTTTTAGTTGAGATAGTTGAATTAATGTTGAGAAAGTACAAACACAATCCAGATAGGATGAGACCTGAAGATATGATGATAGGTCATACAGGTTATTTAATCATGAGTAAAAAATTAGCTAATGAACCAATTCAAGAAATTAGTAGTTCCAGTGTATGATATAGGTATGATTACTATCTTATTTTTTGGCTGTGTGAAAGTTGAATGTTGATAGCATATAACAGCGCCTAATTTTTAGTTTTACACTATTAATAATTGAGTTTTTTTTCAGGATATAATATAATATACGTGAAAATAGCTAAGATCATTAATGTTAAGGAAGATTGTTAATTTAGTAACAAAAAGTTGATGAGAGGAGGCAAAATATGTTTGGTAGAATTGGACTTCCAGAAATTCTGTTAATTCTTGCAATTGCTTTGATTATTTTTGGCCCCAAAAAGTTACCGGAACTGGGAAAAGCTTTGGGAAGCAGTTTGAAAGAATTTAAGACTGCTACTAAAGAATTGCGCCAAGAGGTAGATGAAGTTGAAGATGAAGTCAAAGAAAGTGCTAAATCAGACGACGAAGATACTAATACGAATACTAATAAAAGCACTTAGTTAATATTGACTTTTTATAAAATTTTATTATGATTAAGAAAACTTGCGGCAATATTTCTTGTATTTTTTCCAATAAGAAGGTGAAGGCAAAATGGCAAATCAAGGAGATAAAATGAGCTTTACCGATCATCTAGGAGAATTGCGAAAACGTCTTATATGGGTCGTGGCGGCTTTTATCATTGCTACAGTAATTGCATTTTACTTCTCAGAGTTTTTACTCGATATAATTACTGTACCGGCAGATGATTTGCATTATATTTCTCCAGCGGAAGCTTTTTTAACACAGTTGAAATTGGCTATAATCGCCGGATTGATTTTAAGTTTACCAGTAATTCTTTACCATATAATTGCTTTTGTACTGCCAGCATTAGAGCCTAGTGAAAAGAGATATCTATTTGTTTTTTTACCACTTGCTTTAATTCTTTTTTCGTTAGGAGTTCTTTTTGCATATTTTATTATTCTCCCTTTGGCTTATGAATTTTTTATTAATTTTGCCAGAGATGATTTATTACCAGTAATTACCCTGCAAAGTTATGTTTCATTTGCATTGGGATTATTGTTACCTTTTGGACTGGTCTTTCAATTGCCTTTAATTGTTACGATATTGTCTAATTTAGAGTTGATAACACCTGAATTTATGCGAGCTAATCGCAAAATAGCAATTTTGATAACATTTTTAATGGGATCATTGCTAACACCTCCAGATTTGATTTCTCAAGGACTTTTGGCTGGCCCGTTAATTATTTTGTATGAATCTAGTATTGGTATTTCTAAAATGATTTATCGAAGGAAATCTCGTGAACAAAACTAGTCAAACTTATTGACACAACCGATTGTATAATCTATAATATAAATTAGTTGATTGGGCGGATAGCTCAGTTGGGAGAGCACCTGCCTTACAAGCAGGAAGTCGCAGGTTCGAGCCCTGCTCCGCCCACCAGTATTAAAAAATTTTGTATTGGGAATAAGGATATAATTTGAGAAGTACAAACCGTGTCTACATACTGTAGATGCGGTTTTTTTATGGCGCTATTTAATATCTATCAACATTCAATTTAAACAGAGTCTTGTAAATAGTACATTAATAGCATATTAGTTTATTTTAGAACAGCTATTACCAACAGTATATAATAGCACCTAAATAAAAACTGTATTAATATCACAAATTACTTTAAAATTGATTGGTTAAATTAGAAGGAAAATCAACCAAACAAGTCAAAATAATACTGGGGATATTTAATTAAAGTTTACTGTATCGGAGGTGATTATGTGGAGAAATTGGTGAACGGTGTGACATTAAAAATAATTAAAGGCGATATTGCTACACAAAATGATGTCCAAGCAGTTGTAAATGCGGCTAATAGGGAATTACGTCCTGGAGGTGGTGTTGCTGGAGCTATTCATAGGGCTGCAGGTCCAAAACTAGAAACTGAATGCCGTCAATATACTCCGATTTCACCTGGTGAAGCAGTATTAACAAAAGCTTACAACTTACCCAATGATCATGTTATTCACTGTTTAGGACCGGTTTACCAAGTTGATAAACCTCATGAAAAATTGCTAGCTGACTGTTATAACAATACACTACAAATTGCTGAAGATAATGCAATAGTTTCTGTAGCTTTTCCAGCTATTTCTACCGGAGTTTTCGGCTACCCTAAAGGAGAGGCTGTCAAGATTGCACTGCAATCCGTTTTTGATAAGATGGCAGAACTAAAACATGTTAAATTAATAAAATTCGTGTTATTTGATGATGAAACTGTAAATCTTTATCAAGAAGAATTAGCTAAAAAAGTCTGAAAATTACAAGTTAAATGTAAAAGGTTGTAGGTGAATGCAATTTGTTATAAAATGAACTAGGCGAGTTTCGTAGCAATTAAATTGTAAAAGTCAGGTATTGTTGGACATGCATTAATTTTCTGTTCAAGTGTTAATTTATGCATAGGTTTACTAATTATCTTATTCACGACTACCGGATAGGAGGGATAAAATGAGTCAATCGAACACTCTTGATATTCAAGAGCAACTTCAAAAAGTTGAACAAGTAGTGAACAAGCACCTAGATAAAAAAGGTGCGGCTATACCAATCTTACAGGATATCCAGCAAGAACTAGGGTATATTCCCAAGGAAGTGCTGCCAAAAGTCAATGAATTAACAAAGATTCCTGAGAGTGATTTGTATAGCATAGTGACTTTTTATTCACAGTTTAGATTAGAACCAATTGGTGATAATCTGATTCATGTTTGTCATGGCACTGCCTGTCACTTAGCAGGGGCTGAAGAAATCACCAATGCTCTGGCAAGAGAATTTGAGATTAGTGATGGCGATACTAGTCCTGATGGGAAATTTACAGTTGAAAAGGTTGCATGTGTGGGTTGTTGTAGTTTAGCTCCTGTTATGACAGTTAATGGAGAGACGCACGGTCGATTATCTCCTGATCAAGCTGTCAAAATAGCTAAAAACATCTAGGAGGTGGAAAAGTATGGTACCAGTCGTAAAAGTCGGAATGGCTAGCTGCGGTATAGCTGCTGGAGCCAGAAAAGTTTACGAAATATTCTCTGAGGAAGCTCAAGATAAGGCCAATGTTCAAAAATCCGGCTGTGTCGGAATGTGTTTTAAAGAGCCATTGGTTGAAATCGAAGATCAACGTGGCATTTTTATCTACGGGGGTGTAGATGAAGAAAAATCTAGAAAAATCATCGAAAGTCATTTGGAGAATGGAGAGCCAGTTAGTGATTTAGTGGTTTATTCAGATATTATAGAATCTGAAATTCAAAAATATCTAGATAGTCAAGAAAGAATACTATTAAAAAATAGTGGAAAAATTGAACCAGAAAACATTGATAGCTATTTAAACCAAGGTGGGTACAAAGGTTTAGAAAATGCTTTAAAAGAAATGACTCAAGAAGATGTAATTAATGAAGTAAAAGACTCAGGGCTTAGAGGTAGAGGGGGCGCAGGATTCCCTACCTTTAAAAAGTGGGAATTTACCAGAATAGAAGAGCGTAAACCAAAATACGTTATTTGTAACGCCGATGAAGGTGACCCAGGAGCTTTTATGGATCGTAGTGTTTTGGAAAGTGATCCGCACAGTTTATTGGAAGGAATGGTCATAGCTGGGTACGCCATTGGAGCCAATGAAGGGTATATTTACATTAGAGCTGAGTATCCTTTGGCTGTTGAACGATTGGAAGTTGCTATAGAACAAGCTAAAGAACAGGGATATTTAGGTGAAAATATTTTAGGTACAGGATTTGACTTTGATATTTATATTAGAGAAGGTGCGGGAGCGTTTGTTTGTGGTGAAGAAACTGCTCTATTAGCTAGTATTGAAGGTAAACGAGGAACTCCCACGTTTAAACCACCATTCCCAGCTCAAAAAGGTCTTTGGGAACAGCCCAGTTGTATAAATAATGTGGAAACACTGGCAAATGTTCCTAGAATTTTCCTACAAGGTTCAGAAGCTTATAGCAGCTTGGGAACTGAAAACAGTAAAGGTACTAAAGTTTTTGCCCTAGCCGGTGATGTCAAGCGCGGTGGTTTAATTGAAGTGCCTATGGGTATCACAATTAAAGATATAGTTTATGAAGTAGGTGGAGGTATAGCAGGAGACAAAGGATTCAAAGCTGTACAAATCGGTGGACCTTCTGGTGGTTGTATCCCAGCAAAGCATCAAGATGTTTCAGTAGACTATGATTCTTTGACTGAACTAGGTGCAATTATGGGATCAGGTGGACTTCTTGTCATGGATGAAGATACTTGCATGGTAGATGTGGCTAAGTTTTTCTTAGACTTTACAGCAGAAGAATCTTGTGGTAAATGTACTTTCTGCCGTATAGGGACACATCAGATGTTAGAAATTCTAGAAAGAATTACTTCTGGTCAGGGAGAACTGGAAGATTTGGATAAACTAGAAGACCTAGGTAGTAAAATCACCAAAGGATCTTTATGTGGACTAGGTCAAACTGCTCCAAATCCGGTATTGACAACCTTGAAGTATTTCCGCGAGGAATACGAAGCCCATGTTACTGAAAATAGATGCCCTGCCGGAAAATGTAAAGACTTAATTGCTTATTATATCACTGACAACTGCACTGGATGCACTCTGTGCAAACGCAGCTGTCCAGTTACAGCTATTTCTGGTGAGAGAAAAGAGATTCATGTTATAGATCAAGAAGAATGTGTCAAGTGTGGAATGTGTGTTGCCGCGTGTAATTTCGATGCAATTCATATTTTCACAGGAGAAGAGAAAGACAGGATAACTAGCAAGGGAGGGGATGAGAGTGTCCAAGGTTAAACTAACAATTAATAATCAAACTGTAGAAATAAATCGCGGAGCTACGGTGTTGGAAGCAGCTGAAAAGGCCAATGTGGATATCCCCACCTTGTGCCATGATCCGCGATTAGAACCCTTTGCTGCTTGCCGTTTGTGCTTTGTAGAGGTTGAAGGTGCTAACAAAGCTATGACAGCATGCTCAACTCAAGCTAATGACGGTATGGTTGTTAACACTAATTCAGAAACACTTTCTGAAATAAGAAAATCAGCCCTAGAATTATTATTGGCAAATCACTACGGAGATTGTATGGCACCTTGTAATCAAGCTTGCCCATCTAGTGTAGATGTACAAGGTTTTGTGGCACACATTGCCAACGGAAACCCTAGAGAAGCAGCAAGTTTAGTGCGAGAACAAATGCCATTTCCTTCTTCTGTTGGCCGTGTTTGTCCTAAATTTTGTGAAGAAAAATGTCGTAGAGATATTCTAGAAGATCCTGTGTCAATATGTACATTACACAGATATGCAGGTGATGTGGACTTACAATCAGAAGGAGATAATCTACCAGAAGTAGGTACTGATACAGGTAAACATGTAGCTATTATTGGAGGTGGGCCAGCAGGTCTAGCCGGTGCTTATTACTTGAGACAGCAAGGTCATCGGGTGACGATTTTTGAAGGTGATGAAAAACTGGGTGGTATGTTGAGGTACGGAATTCCTGAATACCGTTTACCTAATGATCTTTTAGACAGAGAAATTGATCATATTTTAAAGCTAGGTGTTGAAGTTAAAACGAATACTTTTTTAGGTGAAGACTTTACAGTTGACAGCTTAAAAGATGACGGCTATGATGCAGTGTTTATGACTATAGGAGCTCAAGAAAATAAAAATATGGATTTAGGGTGTCCGGAAGATCTACCTGGTTTTTATTCAGGGATTGATTTCTTAAAAGATGTGGTAGAGGGTAAAGAAGTGGATATCGGAAAGAAAGTAGTAGTCACCGGTGGAGGAAACACAGCCATGGACGCTGCTAGGACATCACTTCGCTTGGGAGCTGATGTAACTGTTGTATATAGGCGTACAAGAAATGAAATGCCAGCAGATCCAGTAGAAATAGAAGAAGCTATGGAAGAAGGGGTTAACTTTAAGTTCTTGACTAATCCTGTCAAGGTAAATGGTGAAAATAAAGTTGAAA
>CAZKUS010000023.1:0-15582 GCA_964556025.1 uncultured Clostridia bacterium
TCTGAATTAGTGCCGTCAACTTTAGGGTCTGCTTTACATCCCGGAGCATTTATAATGGTAAATCCTGATGCTAGTGCTGACTGATTATTTTTAGATGTTGCCTGTTTTTCGATGAATAATTGTCTGGCAAACAGATTGTGCCAAGCTCTTTCAGTAATTACTTGTATAGGTAATGTATAATCGGAATGTGCGCAGGCTTTTCCAGTAAATTTATAAACTTGTTTGCTTTCTAGATAGGTTATAATTTTATCATACAGATGTAAAAATGTTTCCCCAGAAATAGCTTGATTTATTTCACCCCAATTTATTTTATCCACAATCTCAGGTTCACTAACTATGAATTTATCTTTAGGTGAACGACCAGTATACTGACCGGTTTGTACTGCTATGGCTCCTTTTGAAGTTAGGTGAGCTTCTCCATTTCTGATGGCTTCTTCTATTAATTGCGGTTTAGAAAGATTGTGATATCCGTATAGATTGTGTAAACTTAACTTTTTATATTGGTTTTCCCAAGCTTTCTCTTTCAACTGTAAATGAAACATGAGACTCCCTCCCCCAAACAGTAGAATTAAAGCTTCCTGATCAATTGCTCATTCATGAGCATGAAAATTCGTTCAATCGAAGAGTTCAGCTATCAACAACAGAATATAACATCGCCAATTTAAAAAACAGTTATTTATACTTTTTTATGTAATACTCCAGCTAAATGTGAGGATATTCTATAAAATATGTTACACTATTTATTTATATATTGCAACATATATGTGCAAAAATTGTGTGCAAAAAATATCATATTGACATTTAAATTGATTTAGAATATATTATAACTGTATTGAGTGTATCAGTATAGATAATACGGTTAGAGGTGGTTGACATGATAGAGTTAGATTACTCTGACAGTAGACCTCTGTATGAGCAGATAAAAGATAAAATAAAATTTTTGATCATCCGAAGTGTAATTAAACCTGAAGATAAACTTCCTTCAGTACGTGACTTGGCGCAAAAGTTGACCATTAATCCCAATACAATTCAAAAGGCTTATAAGGATCTGGAAACTGAAGGCTACATTTACTCTGTTCTAGGAAAAGGTAGATTTGTGGCTTCATGGGAAAGTGCAAATAGTACTAAAAAACAAGAATTAATGACGCAGTTTAATGAGATTGTTTTAGAGTTAAAGTATTTAAACGTTTCTCGTTATGAATTGGAGAAATACTTAAAAGAACTATATCAAAGGGCGCGGGAGAACCCAGAGGGGGAATACCATGATTGAGATTAAAGAGTTAACTAAATACTTTAATGGTTTTTGTGCTCTGGATGAGGTAAATTTGAATGTTGAGACAGGTTCTGTATACGGTTTATTAGGACCTAATGGAGCGGGGAAAACGACTTTGATTAAACATTTAGCTGGTGTGTTTGTTCCTGATAGGGGTTCTGTTCAGATTAATGGTGAGCCAGTTTTTGAAAATGTAGAAGTAAAGAATAATTTGATTTACATTCCAGATGATCTGTACTTTTTTCATCAATATTCGATTAAAGAAATGGCTAGCTTTTATGCTGGGATTTATATTAACTGGAATCAAGATAGATTTGAAAAATTGCTAACTTACTTTCCCATTGATATAAACAGACGGGTTAGTAAACTTTCAAGGGGTATGCAGAAACAGGTGGCCTTTTGGTTGGGCATTTGTACTATGCCTGATATTATGATTCTAGACGAGCCTGTGGATGGTTTGGATCCTGTCATGCGTAAAAAGGTCTGGAATTTACTTTTGAGTGATGTGGCAGAACGGGGTACTACAATTCTAGTTTCATCACATAATCTAAGGGAACTTGAAGATGTGTGCAGTCATATTGGAATCATTTACAATGGGAAACTGGCTGTGGAAAGGGAACTAGACAGTCTGAAATCGGATATTCATAAGATTCAGGTTGGTTTACAAGAAGAGTTCCCTGACAGATTAATTCAGGACTTTCAGATATTAAATCACAGTACTACGGGAAGTATTCACACATTAATTGTGCGTGGGGATAGAGAAGTATTGATGTCGAGACTAAAAGCAGCCGATCCCCTGGTTTTGGATGTTCTTGCTTGGACATTAGAAGAAATCTTCATATATGAGTTAGGGGGATTGGGTTATGAAATCGATGATGTCCTCATTTAATGTGGGAGTATTTATTAGCAATTGGAAAAGATTTTGGTGGGTATCGGCTCTTTATACTATTTTTCTGTTTTTTATAGTACCATTACGTATGATTATGGAAACAGATATGGTGCAAAATGAACATATTAGAGATCGTCTGTTTAGGACTTTGGATATAACTTCAGCTCAGAGCCAGCCTCAACTTATTTTATTATGGTTGGTACCTGTGATAGTTTCTGTATTGGTATTTCGATATCTGCAGGTGGGGAATGTAGCTGCTTTTATGCACAGTCTGCCTTTGACGCGAAAGACTTTATTCATTTCTAATGTTTGTTCAGGGCTCTCTTTATTGATATTACCCATAGTAATTAATAGTGGGATTTTGATATTTCTACGATATACCACTGAATTAGATACAGTGTTTACTGTAGTCCATATATTGGCTTGGCTCGGGTATTCAATGTTATTTATATTGATCATGTTTGCTTTTGCTACGTTTGTGGGTATGTTCACAGGAAGTACTGCGGCACAAATGGTGTTTAACTATATTTTGCATCTGCTGCCTCTAGGATTGTATTATTTAATAGAAGAAAATTTATTTCGTATAATCCATGGATATAGTAGGGCAGGCTTAGATGAACCTACTGTATTAGAAAAATTACCACTTACGGTAATGGGATATTCTGAAGAGCTTAATGATCTAATTGTTTGGTATATTCTAGTAGCAATTTTGTTTTTACTGGCAGGATATTATGTGTATAAATTTAGGCCCATAGAAGTAGCAGGGGAAATTATATCTTTTTCAATTATGAAACCCGTATTTAAGTACGGAGTCACAGCTTGTTCAATGCTCCTCGGTGGTGCGTATTTTGCCAGCATATCTGATGGGAACAATCTAGTGATAATTATAGGTTATATTGTTACGTCATTAATAGGTTATGCCATAGCAGAAATGCTTATCCAAAAAACTTATAAAGTTCTGAATGCCTATAAAGGTTATTTGATTTATACGGTGGTAGTGATGTTGATCTTTGTAGGTATTCAAATGGATCTCACTGGTTTTGCCGGGCGCGTGCCAGATGAACAGGATATTGAAGGGGTTTATTTTGCCCAGGGATTATACGAATACCGACAAATTCAAGAAGATAAACTAGATCCCTCTGAAGTGTCAGGATATTTTCAAGAGGGAGAAAACATTTCCACTATGAGAGATTTCCATCTCCAGTTAATTGATTTGGGTCACCGTACAGAAGGCAATTACTATTATCTAGTCTATGTACTGCAAAATGGCGAACATCTAATTAGAGAATACCGGATAGAAGAAGACAAATTTGGGTCTGATCTTCGTTCTGTTTATGAATCACTGGAGTATAAAAAAGGGGAATTTCCCATTTTAACTCAAAATTCCAATGAAGTTAATAGCATTACTTTAGGAGATGAGCGAAAACCCGAAAATCAAAAGGAAATTCAAGATCAAAATGAGGTCAATGAACTTATTCGAGCTCTACAAAAAGACATTAAAGATTTAAAATACGAAGATTTGGCAGATAGATGGAGAGTCAGAGATTATATTTATATGACAGTTAGAAAAGGAGAGAATGAAACACAGCGGTATGGGATTTCTAATAATTATGAGCAAACGATTAATTGGCTGCAAGAACAGGGTTATTATCAAGAAGTGGTTGTTACTCCTCAAGATTTAGATATGTTAGTTCTGGAGAAAGATAGTGTAAATATATCGGAGGGTTCTGACGCAGATATCGGTGAAAATCAGATAGAAATTGACAACTCGGATTTAATTGAAGAGATTTTGGAAATATCAGGTCAGGGGAGCCATGCTCAAGTTTCGGAATTTTACATGGTGAGCTTTTACTTTAGTGGTGAAGAGTCTCCTGGTTTTCGAGATCAAATCCAGATAGATGATGAAATGAAGGAAAGTCTCTCTGATGAGTTAGCAGAGAAGTTAAAGAGATTGGAATAATACAAAATTAAAACTCCCTGATCAAAATACTTATAAGTGAATCTGATCGGGGAGTTTTTTATTCTAATCTTAATCTTAATCTTAATTTTGATTTTGGTTCAGTTTAAGTAGAATGTTGATTTTAATAATTGCGGTTAGATTTAGGACTTTTTCCTGAACGAGTAGATTTGCTTTTGCTGTGGTTATTACCTTTATGATTTCGCCCGCTATGGCTTCTTCCGCCTTTTCCAGAAGACCTCTGGGGTTTACTTCTAACTACAGGAGCCTCTTCAGTAAGTTGAGCTGGTGGTGTTTCGTTTTCTGCAACCATGGATTTAATAGCTCCAGCTACTAATTTGATGCTGTCGTGATCGTTTAGTAATTCTTCGGCAATTTTGTCAAACTGTCTAGCTTTGTCGTCATTAGCTGCATTAAGCAGTTGTTCTACTGCTACTTGCTGTTTCCCCTCTAAAGCATCGTCTAAGCTAGGAGCGGGTTTTCTGATGATTTCTTTTTTGATGGCGTCTTTAATCAAATTGAGATGTCTTTTTTCTTTAGGTGTTACTAATGTTACAGCAGCGCCTGATTCACCAGCTCTTCCTGTTCTCCCAATGCGGTGAACATAGCTGTCAGCATCTTGAGGAATATCAAAGTTGTATATATGAGTGACTCCAGTGACGTCTAACCCCCTTGACGCCACATCTGTAGCTACCAATAGCTCAGTATTGCCATTTCGGAAGTTTTTAATGACACTATCTCGTTTACCCTGAGTGAGGTCTCCGTGAATTCCTTCAGCAGGATATCCTCTTTCACTAAGAGCTTGGTATAGTTCATCAACTCGCCTTTTGGTTCTCCCGAATACAATGGCTTTTTCAGGTGCTTGACTGTCTATTAAACGGCAGAACACAGTGAATTTATCGCGTTCTTTAACTTCGATATAGTGTTGGTCAATACTGGGCACAGTTACTTCTTTGGGTTTTGTTTTGATCATCTCTGGATCATCCATAAATTGCTCTGCCAAGTTTTTAATAGGCTTTGGCATAGTGGCTGAAAACATTAAAGTCTGTCTTTCTGATGGCGTTTCTTTAAGTATAGTTTTAATATCCTCAATGAAACCCATATTCAGCATTTCATCGGCTTCATCCAAAGTCACCATATTAATGTTATTCAATTTGATGGTTTTTCTTCTCATATGATCCATAAGACGACCCGGTGTACCTACTATAATTTGTGGACGCTGATGTTTTAGTGCTTTGATTTGACGGTCGATTCTTTGTCCACCGTAGACCGGAAGAGCTCTGACATTTTGATAGTGTCCTAATCTGTTAATCTCTTCAGCTACTTGAATAGCTAGCTCTCTAGTAGGAGTTACTACAACCCCGGCGATGTTTTGGTGTTTATTACTAGAAAATTTTTCTATATAGGGTATGCCGAAAGCGGCTGTTTTACCTGTACCTGTTTGGGCCTGACCAATAATATCTTGTCCTTCCATAACCAAGGGAATAGCTCGTTCTTGAATTATGGTAGTTTCCTCAAACCCCATATCAGAAGTGGCTTTGATAATTGATTTACTCAAACCTAATTCATTAAATGTTGTCATTACTTTCATCCTTTCAATTCTTCTTAATAGATTCTGTTAAATTTAATTTAACAAGTTTAAACTCATTATTATTGTGCACACAAAAACAGAGCTTTACTTACAATTTGGCAAAGCCCAAACTGAAGTAAAGCTCTGCTACAATGTTTATCATAACATGTAACAGTAGAATACACAAGTTCCAAGTCATGATAAATATTTATTTTAATTGTGAAAAGTCGTTATAATATATAAAAAGTATATATTATCGAGTATAACACTTGATTATTCTGAAAATTTTGTATATAATATAAGTGAATAGGAATAGGGGGAGGGGGTTATTATGGTAGAGAGAATAGACTTGAGCAATAATATATCAGAAACTACTATGAGATATCATCTTCATCAAAATATTATTAGAACCCAGATGTACCAAACTACTATGCCTTTAAGAGCTCAATTTCAAGAGGACTTTGAACCTCCTCAAATAAATGATGAACAGTTGAATGTAGCTGAATTTGCTACTGAATTGCGTGAAACTTTTGGAGAATTATCCAGTGCTGCCAGTGAATTGGTAGATCATGACCTTTTTTGGGATCAGTCAGTATTTCAAGAACGCGAAGTCGATGTGGAAGATACTGATGTATTAGAGGCTCAAGTAGAACCAGGAGCAGAGACGGCAGTTTACCAAGTGGAAGTGCATGAATTAGCCGATTCTGAGGAAAACCAAGAAGAAACCGAACATGCTCAAGTGGGAATCGAAGGATTAGCAGAAGGTGAAGACTATTACGTGCGAGAAGATACGGTGTTTATAGATGAGGGAAGAGTGCAATTGGAATTATTGGAAACTGGACAAACAGAAGTGACTATAGATCATGATCAAGAACAGATA
Organism: uncultured Clostridia bacterium; assembly: GCA_964556025.1. Lineage (GTDB taxonomy): Bacteria > Bacillota > Natranaerobiia > Natranaerobiales > Natranaerobiaceae > Natranaerobius. The sequence goes on from CAZKUS010000023.1 coordinate 6,570, forward strand.
ATGAGTGGTATAGAAGATTTTGTGCAAGCTTTTGAAGATACTAAAGAATTTATAGAAGGGCGAGTGGTGTCTAGTGATATGGAAAGAGTTGGCGAAAGATTGACTGGTTTATTAGAAAATGATGGGAGAGACTTGGAGAAAATTGGCATTGAATTGGATGATCAAGGTAGTATGACTATCATGGAAGAAGTCGTGGAAACCAGTATTGAAGAAGATTTAGAAAGAGTGGAAGAGATTCTAGGTGATTTTGCTTCTAGAGTAGAAACTATAGCTGATGAAGTGTTGAGAACTCCACCTTCAAGATATATGGGTGAAGAGATGAGCTCAGGCCAAGAGGAGATCTTCGAGTTAGATAATTTTAGGATGGATGAATTTCGTCTGTTTGATCAGACTGGTAGCAGTGTGTATCCTTTTCCTGTGCATCAAGGAATGATTTTTGATTTTTTTCTTTAATAATATGACGCTGTTATATACAATTATCACCAATTTCTAAACAAAAATTAAATTATGTCTATATTTTATTAACGACGGTTATACTAAAAGTAAAATTTTTAATTTGTTTCTAATTGTATAGACTTTGGTAAAAGCCCCTAAAATTAGACAAAATTTGATAAACAAAAAACATCCGAAAAAACTGCAAGCTAACTAAGCTGAACGAGATAGTTTTGTCATTTAAACTCTCAAAGTTTCTCATTGAATTTGTCAGTATTGTACGGTGCTGTTACTGTATTAATGAGTAGTTAACCGAAATTTAATTACAAACCTGAAAGGAGATTCAGTCTAATGATGAAGAAAATGTTAGTATTGTTTGCAGTCTTTATTCTTATGACAGTTGTAGTAGGTTGTGATGAGGGGGCAGATGAAGACGCATCAGTACCAGAGAAATTTGATAATGAAATAGTAGGAATCGACTCTGGTGCAGAAATTATGGACACTGTGGAAAATGAAGTTATGGTAGAGTATGGGTTAGATGAGTTCGAGTTAGTAGAATCCAGTGAAGCTGCTATGATTACTGAAATCGAGTCTAGAGTAGCAGATGAAGAATGGGTAGTAGGAATAGGTTGGACTCCCCACTGGAAATTTCCCGAATATGATCTGAAATTTTTAGAAGATCCCAAAGAAATTTTTGGTGAAGAAGAAAACATAAAAGCTTTGAGTAGAACGGGTTTTGCCGACGATGTACCAGAAGCAGCTGAAGTTATAGAAAACTATTATTTAACTGATGAGGAACTGGGTGAGTTGATGGCGCTAGTAGAAGATACAGATGATAATGAACGAGAGGTCGTTGCTGATTGGGCAGAGGATAACCAAGATGTAGTTGAGGAATGGATCCCAGAAGATACTGATGGTGATGGAGAGACTGTAGAACTTCTCTATAATAACTGGACAGACGCCATTGCATCAACAAATTTGATCGCTCATGTGTTAGAAGAAGAAATGGATTACGAAGTGGAAATGGAAATGGTTGATGTGGCATTTGTGTTTGAAGGCTTGGCCAGTGGCGATTATGATGCCATGGTATGTGCATGGCTTCCTCTAACTCAGGCTAACTATTGGGAAGAATACGGCGATGACTTAGAAGACTTAGGGCCTATATATGAAGGGGCCAAACTAGGATTAGTCGTTCCGGATTACGTGGGAATCGACTCCATTGAAGAGATGAGCGAATAATCATGCACATAAGATTTGTATTAAAATAATTTGAATAAAGTTGTTACATTTTTATGTTGTAATATGTTATAAGTTAGATGTAGATATTCTGATTTAAAATTTTGGATGAAAGGACCTCCTGCTGTCTTTTGGGGAGGTCCTTTAACTTCAATTAAATTGGTAAAGGGGGCTATAACATGCCTAAAAAACCCGTATTAACCTGTGCAGTTACTGGTGCTGGAGACACGACGAGTAAAAATGAACATGTTCCAGTAACGCCAAAAGAGATTGCAGAATCAGCCATTGCAGCTGCCAAAGCTGGGGCTACTGTTGCCCACGTCCACGCTAGAGATCCTGAAACTGGCGGTGTGAGTCATGATGTAGAACACTACAGAGAGATTGTCACTAGAATTAGAGAGGCCGACGTCGATGTGATTGTAAATATCACTTCAGGCGGTGGGGGCGATTTGGTCTTGAATGCTGCAGCGCCTACACAGGGAGCAGCGGGAACGGATATTCAAACGCCTGAAGAGCGTCACGCACCTGTAAAAGAGCTGCTACCAGAAATGTGCAGCTTGGACTGTGGTAGTGTCAATATGGGTGATATGATTTATGTTAACCCAGCACATTGGGTGCGACATCAAGCTAAACTCATTCAAGAATCGGGGGTCAAACCCGAAATTGAGTGTTTTGATACAGGGCATATTCACCTATCTAAACATTTAATACAAGAGGGCCTTATAGATGGAACACCGCTGTACCAGTTCTGTTTAGGTATTCCTTGGGGAGCAGAAGCAGATATTGAAACATTAGTGAGTATGAAAAATAAAATTCCTGAAAATGCCGAATGGTCTGCTTTTGGGATTGGCAGAATACAGTTTCCCATTGTTGCACATGCGGCGTTAATGGGTGGAAATGTACGAGTCGGTTTGGAAGATAATCTGTATTTGAAAAAAGGAGTTTTGGCTACGAACGAACAGTTAGTGGATAAAGCTGTTAACTTACTAGGACATTTTGGAATGGAACCTATGACCCCGGCAGAAGCTAGGGATCATTATAATCTGATTAATCCTGCCTCAAAATAAATATACAAACAATCAATTAGAAAATTTCAATCTTCAGAAAGTAGGTGATGAAATAATGGCTGCACAGAAACTTGCCGTTATAGGTACCGGTGTAATTGGAAACGGTTGGATTGCTAGAGGTCTAGCTAAAGGATTTGATGTAACTGCTTATGATCCCTCTGAAGGTGCAGAAGCGGAAACTTATAGAGCTATTGAAAATGCTTGGCCTTCCCTGGAAAAAATGGGTTTAGCTCCTGGGGCTTCTCAAGAAAAATTGACATTTTGTAAAGATATGTCTTCAGCTGTGGCTGAAGCTGATCTGATACAGGAGAATGTTCCAGAAAGAGAACAGCTCAAACGTCAAATTTTAGCTGAAATTGATGAGCACGCATCTTCTGAAGCCATTATTGCTTCCAGTACCTCTGGGATTATCCCCAGTACTTTACAACAAGACTGTCAACATCACCCTGAGAGGGTAATTGTAGCTCATCCCTTTAATCCTGTTCACATACTACCGTTGGTTGAACTGGTGGGTGGAAAGAAAACTGATTCAGAAGTGGTAAATAAGGCATACAAAATCTATCAGAAAATGGAGATGCGTCCATTGATAGTAAAACAGGAAATTGAAGGTCATATATCTGACCGTCTCATGGAAGCACTGTGGAGAGAGGCTCTACACATAGTTAATGATGGGGTGGCAACTACCGAAGATGTGGATAATGCTGTTATATATGGACCAGGGTTGAGATGGGCTCTTATGGGAACTTTTATGACATTTCATTTAGCAGGTGGCGAAGGTGGGATGAGACATATGCTTCACCAATTCGGTCCTGCTTTAAAACAGCCGTGGACTAAATTGGAGGCACCTGAGCTAACTGATGAGTTAGCTGAGAAAGTAATTAACGGATGTGAACAACAAGCCAGTGATACTCCGATTAAAGAGTGGGAACGCCAAAGAGATGAGTTCTTGGTTAAATTAATAGATCTTGTCAAAGATTACTGGCCTGAACAATCGGAAAGTAAATGAGATCTTTTGATAAATAGTTATTAACAAAATAACATGGATGAGGTGCTTTATTGGAGGTGTGTTATGACAATTTCCGAACAAGGTTGTTCACCTATTGTTACTACTGAAGTAAAACCACAATGGGTGGATTATAATGGACATATGAATGATGCTCCCTATGTGGAAGTGTTCACTCTGGCAGTGAACACCATGATTGCTGAAGAAATGGGCTTAAATGAACAGGTTAGAGAAAAACTATCTTATTCAGTATATACACTCGAGAATCATATTTGTTATTTACAAGAAGCGTTGGAAGGTATGACTTTGTCTGTATATCACCAAGTTTTAAACCGTGATGAAAAAAGAATGCATATGTTTTTTGAGATGGAAGACCAATGTGGCAATTTATTAGCTACTAGTGAGCAGATGCTTATGGGAATGGATATGGACAGTGGACGACCTGCTCCTTTTCCAGGTCATGAACAGCAAAGTGAAAAGCCTTCTAACACAGTCAATGTGACCAAAAATGTAGAACAGCTTTTGGAAAGAGATAAAGTTAAACCAACACCAAAACAAGCGGGTAGAACTATTGGGATAACCAAAAAGAACTAATGAAGGGGCTATCCCAAAAGTAAAATTTTTTGGAGTGGATTTAGAATCCACTCTTTTTTAATTGGTGCTATTATATTCTGTTGTTGATAGCAATAAAATAGTAATTTTACTTAAGATGCTTGAGTTTGATACAGGTAAATCTCATAAAAGTAGCGAAATTAAAATAAAGGCGCTGTTGAGTTCAGCTATCAACATTTAACTTTAACACAGCCAAAGTAAAAGCACTATTGTTTTGAGGAGGAATTTTAAATTGAGAATATTACATACGGCAGATTTGCATTTACGTCGAAATGATAGTTATAGATGGAAAGCACTTCTAGAAATTTTATCTGTTGCTAAAAATGAAGATATTGATCTGTTAGTGATTACTGGAGATTTGTTTGATAGTAGTTCGGAAGCATCTTATTTGCATCAAGATTTACGTTCGTTATTTAGCGGGAATGATTTTTATGTGCTTATTTCTCAAGGCAATCACGACTACCTTGTTTACAGAGAAGGTTATTATTTGGGTGAAGATGTGAGAATAATGGATAGTCTAGAACATCCTATACTTATAAATAATGAGCAAGTAGCTATTTGGAGTTTGCCATATCAACATCAATCAGAGCTCGATGTTGTCACTAAGATTCATAACATTTCGCAACAGGTAGATGAAAATATGTATAACCTCTTGTTATTTCATGGAGAACTTTTGGAAACTTATTACTCTGGAGAAGATTTCGGTGATGAAGGAGACAGCACTTATATGCCTGTGAAAAAATCTAACTTAGCTGAAAATAAATTTGACTATATTTTAGCTGGACATTTTCACACTGATTATAAAGTGTATAATCTCCATAACAAATCTAATACAGGTGGTTATTTTATTTACCCTGGATCACCTGTGGCAATTACTAGTAAAGAACTAGGAAAAAGGAAAGCTGATTTGATTGAGTTAGGTTTACCTCCTAAAGAGATTATTTTAAATACGAAACACTACCTTCATAAACGAATAGAGTTGAACCCTCTGCTAGAAAATCATCCTATAAAACAGGTGGAAAAGTTTTTGTCAGTACAAGATATGGATAAGAGTACCCATTTATTATTACAAGTGTCAGGATATATAAATGGAGAATATTGGGGAGAAACTGAAAGAACTATAGTACAGAAAATTGAACAACAGTGTAAATATTTATTAGATAAAGATCAAATTGCGGATTATACCTTGACAGTTGATTTCCAAGATTTAGGTGTAATCTTAAATGATGAACTATATAAGCAAATTAGGAAAAAAATTAAAACTTTATTCCCAGGAACTTGAAAATACCATGATGGAAATGCTTATAGAATCTATGGCGGAGGTGAACTAATGAAAATAGACGAAATATTAATTGATAGATATGGTATTGTCAGTGAACAAAAGTACAACTTTTCTAAAAATCACAATCTGGTTTTTATTTATGGTGATAATGAATCTGGTAAGACTTTGACTATGGATGCTTTGGCAAAATTTTTGTTACCCAAAAAACCAGATCCGTCCAAAAAAGCTGATAAATACGGTTTTACCAATGAACAGCTCAATAGGGTTAATTATTTCCCCCAAGGCTATGTGATTATATCAGATAAAACTGGAAAACAGCACAAATTACAAGAACAAAATTCCTTATACGATATATTTGACATGCCAGACAGGTCATTAAAAAATGCATTTATTATCAGAGATGGAGATTTGAACATAAATGAAGAACATAATTTTTATCAGCATGTAACAGAACATATAACTGGTATGCGAATTGACGATATAGACAAAGTGAAAAAACAACTTCGCCAAAAATATCGGTTGACAGGTCAACTTAATTTTAGTGACAGAGATAAAGATTTGAAGTTGCTTAGTAGGATAAATATGGGGGAAAAACTAGTTGATAAAATTACGCATCTATTAGCAGAAGCAGAAAATGAAGGTTATGATCACATTGAGACTATACTCGTTAGTTATCAAGAACAGATTGAAAGTATAGATAAAGAAATACAACAACAGATAATGGCCTATTATAGCGATAAGTACAAAAGAGCCAATTACTATTTTAAACAGTTCAAAAATGCCAAAGAAAAACTGAAAGAATTGCAAAATTATACACAAGAGAGAATGGAAAAGTGGAAAGAGATTGAACGAGAATTGGCTAGATACTGTGAAGAGGCAGATAGTACAGAAAGAAAAATTGAAAATACTCAACAAGAGCTATCCAATGTACAGGAACAAAGAACAAAATTGGGGGAAAAGCTTAGCGAATTTGAAGGTAGTTTAAATAGTTTGACTAAATTAAAACCTAAGATAGAAAGACTGCTTGATATTAAAAAACAGCTCGTCGGCGGAGAGATTAAACAAAACTTGTTGGGAAATGCTCGGATAACTTTGGCCAGTTTAGGAGGATTATCTTTAATAGTATCTTTCTTTTATAATGGTGGATTTTTGTGGATTATATCTGTTGTGTTTTTGATTTTGACAGCAACTCTAATTATTCCGGATTGGTTACGAGCCAAGAAGTGGAGTGATTTGGAAAAAGAGTTTATACAAATAAAAAATAAGTTGATAGAGCTAGTTCCATGGAATGATGATCATAATAGAATTTCAGAAGTAGACAATTTAGAAGAACTGATCCGGTGGGTATCAGGTTTTGAACAAAAATATCAATTTAACTATAAAAAATATTATGAAGATATTTTACCACAGGAAAAAAACCTGAAGGACCAGTTAAGAGATCTTAAAAATCAACAGAAAAAACTGCAAGATAAAATATCAACTTATAAAGATGACTTTAGACAAATGCGTATGAGCAGTGGAGTTGATAGTATAGAAGAATATATGGATAAAATAAATCAAAAAAATGGATTGAGACGTGAATTGGATTTATCAGTTAATGCTTTAAATAATATATTCGCTACTAAAAAAGATTTTCCGAACGATAGTTACGAAGGGGATATCTCAACTGCTGAAAAAGTTAATTTTTGGTATGAGAAAATTACAGAACTATTCAATTACGTCAAAGTAGAGGTAGATGTGGAATATTCCCAATCTGAACTGGAAAATTTGCGAATTAAAAAGCATGAACTTAGTGAAAAAATAACACAACTTAATAACAAAATGGAAAATTACCGTGAAAAGTTATCTGAAATAGGAGACCAAGCTGTTAAGGTATTGTATCCTGAAGGACATAGGCAAATGGTCTGCAGCTCTACAACCAATTTGATCGATATAAAAAATAAATTAACTGAATTTTTGCAGCAACAGAAATGGATTCAAACTGCTGCTACAGAATTGGATACCATATTGAATGAAGTAGAGCAGGAAGAACGGCAAAAAGTGGTTAGTATTTTTAATCATGATGGTAATATTTCTGGATACTTTCGAGAGTTGACTAAAGATAATTATCAAGCTGTTGTATATGATGAACAAACACACAGAATTAGTTGTAAAAAGAAAGATGGTGTTTATTTGGATGCCAGTCAACTTTCGGGTTTTACTTGGGATCAGCTTTATTTCTGCGTTAGATTAGTTCTAGCCGAACGGCTTATGAGAGGGAATAAAGGATTTTTGCTGTTAGATGATCCCTTTGTAAAAGCAGATCACATCAGGTTAAGAAAACAGTTGGAAATGATAGAGAATATAGCCCATTGGGGTTGGCAGGTTATTTACTTTACTGCAAAGAATGAAGTCATGGAAATTGCTGAGGGGTTAAGATCAACTGCTCATCCATTCCATGAGCATGATTAAATAACCCCCTGCAGCTAAATTTTTTAGTCTCTTTAAAGTGAATGCTGATACTAATAAAATAGCATCTTTTTTTGAAGTATTAATTTATTTTAAACCATCTTTAACATCTTGTTTTAATTCTTCGATATCTAAATCGTAATGTTCTTCACCTAAATCAGTATCGTGACATTCTAAACAACTGTCTGAACCGTGAGAAACTGGTCCATAACCTTCATCTCCATGACAATCCATACAAATTCCTACTTCTGCTGATGGTGAATAAGCGGTTTCAAATTCACCATCTTTTAACTCATTGAGTTTTTCAATGGCGAATTTAGCAGTACTGGCAGTAACCCGGGCACATCTTTCCCCTCGGCCGTCACCGCTAAAAGAATCTTCGCCGGCGTGATTGAGCCACTTGGTAACAGATACATGACAGAGAACTGAATTTACTATGGCCTGAGGCATTTCGTCTTCACCTGGAGGAAGGTATGTGGGATGTTCCGCTTCTTTGTACCAAGCAAATAATTGCCTTGTCAGTTCACTTTGATATTCTTGATCTGTCACCATTCCAATAGCAGAGGCTGCTACCGACAAGCAACCACAAATTGACCCCCAAGATGCAATACCAGCTGAAAAATGGGCGAACATTTCCGTCGGAATCAAAGTAAATGGTTCTCCTAGTTCTTTTGCCATTAAGCCGAAGGTCCCTTCGGCTGCACCGAATCCTCATCCACCTACATCTTCATCTATCCTTCTTTGATAAGCATCATAAGCTCTTTCAGCTGCTTTTTCTGGGTCCAATTTTTCGTAAGGAAAAGGCCAAGATGGAACTTCAATATTTTTTCCATTTTGAGCAGCTTGTTCATCACATCCAGTTATTAATCCACTAGTAAGTGTTGCTGCAGCTGTAACTCCTAAAAGTGATGCACCGGATTTTTTTATGAAATT